>CAZMUW010000001.1:0-26383 GCA_964569645.1 uncultured Desulfobacteraceae bacterium
GGAGGGTCAGTGGGGTAACTATAGGTCTGGCCGTCCAGGAGAGCTTCAGGGATCCTCAGGCTGGGCACGCTCTGATAAACAGGATTCACGGTGGGCAGCTGAGGCGTCCTCTGGTACAAATTAACGGCCATCGCTGTACCTTCTAAATCACCGGACAATCCCCCCTCCGCGTAACCTGGAAAGAAAAAGCGAGTGTCTACTGGAGTCCCCTGCTGCATATTACCCATATTGATGCCGTGTTTGCCAAGGCCCTGCATGGCCATCAGACAGACCATAGAACGAGCCCATTCATTTCCAGTGGCGCAGCGGCAGGCACCTCCAAAACCGCTTAGCCCCCCGGCAGCCAGGTATGTCTTTTTGGATCCCCATTCTCGGGCCAGGGCTCTAACGTCTTTTGCGGGGATTCCCGCTTCCTTCTCCTGCCACCCAGGCGTTTTTGGTATCCCGTCATCATACCCCAAGATGTAGTCTTTCCATTTGTCAAACCCAGTAGTCCGTGCTGCGACATATTCTTTATCGTAGAGATCTTCGGTTATCCAGACATAGGCGATGGCGAGAGCCAGGGCATTACCCGTAGCCGGTCTCGGGGCAAACCACTTGCCGCCAAGCAGGGCCACCGTATGATTATAGAATGGATCAATGTGTACCATTTTGATGCCTAACTCTTTTAGCCATTGACGGCGAACGGTGCCCTCGAATGCACCGTAGACCCCGCTGGTGGCCTCCGGATCACTCGACCAGAACACAACCATTTCACATTCCTTGAGGATATCTTCAACGGTACCGTAGGTCTCTGCCGCGCCAAGACGCATGCTATACCCCCAATGATGCATGGCCCCCCAGTACCATCCCTCCCAACTGTCCGGATTATGCATAACGTAAGTCTGACCAATGGAGTTCATAAACCTGGGTTTGGTGCTTAACCAGTAACCTATGTGTCCCCACGTATGGTGAGACCCACTGCTGCTCATAATAGCGCCCGGACCATAGTCTCTTTTGACTCTTTTGATTTCGTTGGCTACGATATCCGTGGCCTCATCCCAGCTGATCCGCTCATAGCCTGATATCCCTCTGTTCTTGCAGTTACGTTCACCGTTCGGATCGAAATCGACCCGTTTCAAAGGGTACAGTAGCCTGTCAGGTGAATAGACCATCGATTTCCAGGCAAACGTATACGGAGAGACCGTGGTCTTCCGCGGAGGGATAAACCTTTTGCCCCTGGCCTCAATTATCCAGGGCTGTGCGTCGCTATCATCAAATTCAATGGGTGTGATACGTATTATCTTACCGTCTTTCACGTAAACAAAGAGTGGCCCGCCATTGGTATTACTGGTATACCTTTTTACCCCGCTACCAACGTCTGTGCCATATTCTATACCTGCTGACTGCATCAGACTGATTGTCTCCAAAAACCAGTAGGTCAACTCATCATCCCCTTCCAGCAGTAAATGAAAATTTTTCATGGCATTAATCAGGGATAAGTAGTTCCTGGGCGGCATGAGGAGTTTGAAAGCCAAACCAGCACTGCTAAAGTTCATAGAGACTTCGGGGCTGGGATGAATTCCTCTTTTTGAGATAATATTGCCGTCACTGAAAGTAAAATATCTGCCCTCTGAATTATCCATAACCTTTATTTGGGCGGTGAAATTTTTTTCTTTGAGACGATTTTTGAATGATGGATATTTTCTTGCCGCGCGTCTTAACATTTGCTTAAGCCCAAAAAGTATTATTGAAAATGCCTGATTCGAAAGTTTCATATGGTCCCCTCTATAAATATCTCAGACCAAGTTTTCCGGACCGGGATTCCATCGAGAATTCCCCTATTCCCTCTAACCTGCTGTATAACCACCATCCACATAAAGGACGGCCCCGGTCATAAAGTCGGATGCTTTAGATGACAGATAGATCACTGTTCCTATGAAATCCTCCGGCTCACCCAATCTTCCAATGGGGATGCGTTTCAAAAAATTCTTATAAAACGCACTATCATCAAACATCCATTGAGTTAGCTCAGTCCGGAATACAGTCGGTGCAATTGCGTTGACATTTATTTTATGAGGCCCCCACTCGCAGCCCAGTGATTTAGTCATGAGAGAGATCGCTCCCTTCGACGGGCTATAGGCAGCGTAATTACTCATACCCAGCATTCCCCGGGTAGATGAAATCGGAATAACCTTTCCCCCACGTCCCTGGTCAATCATAACCTTCCCTACCTCTTTACAATACAACCAGGTCCCCTTGACGTTTGCATCCATGATCATTTCCCATTCCTCGAGGGGTTGTTCGACGATGGGATTTGGTTTATTTACGCCTGCCGCAGTAATTAAAATGTCGATACCACCGAATCTATCAACAGTGTCCTTAACCACTCGCTTTACATCGTCATGATTAATCGGTGAGCCTACAGAAAAGGCAGCATCGCCACCGGCCTTTTCTATTTCCTCAACAAGCGGCTTAAGCTTTTCCTCAGTCCGTCCGGTAGCCATAATTTTTGCACCGGCATCCGCCAGACCCAGCGAAGCAGCATGGCCAAAGCCTCCAGTAGCCCCAGTGATAAGCGCGACCTTTCCACCAACGTCAAAAAGTGATTTCGTTTCTTGCATGGCAATACCCTCTCTAAATGGTTATTCGTAATCGTTCACCCCCACCCTAACCCTCCCCCGTCAAGGGGGAGGGGACTTTAAAGGAGCACTATTATTCCCCCTCCCCTGGCGGGCTTACTATTACCCACATCTACCCTTCCCCTCCCAGGGGCATATGCTCTAAATTAAACAACCGCAAGAGTATGAATATCGAATACTATCTCACAGCTTAGTCCCCCCTCTATGCCTCCCCAAGAAGAGAGGACTTATGGGTAATAGTCAACATCAAGGGGGAGGGGATAGTGTTCAAACCAATATGGATGCCCCGCGTGGAAGCGCGGGGAGCTTCACTGGAGACTCTTCGCCCGGAAATAACTATGTCAGAGAATCAAAGAGATGGATGACAGTATCAAGTGATGAACTGCTGACTGAGTTACATATTTATGGCCTTCTCAGCTCTTCGAAGGTACTTGCAGAGAGAGATCAGCATTTTTTTCTGAAGACCTGGAACCGTGTCAAGCAAGAAAGCCTCTAAGAATATGGGGGTTCGAGGTTACGCGATCAGGACATCCTTTTCCCAGCCCAGCTTGAGAACATGGATTCGGTCCGGCCGGCTGTTGCCCAGCCCGAATCGGGTGTCGGCTGCTGCAATGTGCCGGGGCGGTGGGCTGATGGGCCTTCCCATCCCGAAGAAGGCATCTCGCTTGGCCTGGATAATCCGGGCGCCCGTAGTATCTGCGGCCACCGGATCGGTGCCTACGATCAGGCCGCAGTAGCGCCACGTGTGCCGACGGCTAAAGTGGTGGGGCCCGATGCCGTGAAACAGCGGCGTCAGCATCACCAGGATGTTGAGACGGGTTTTGTCCATGACATGGGGCAGCTTCCAGATAGCGCCCAGGTTCTCGCAGGCGTTGCCATGGTACTTCGAGGGTCTGGGGATGAACATGATGTAGTTCTTGATGAGGGTGCCAAGGCCGGACCAGTAGTGGGTCCGCATGGGGCGAACGTTGATCAGGGCCGTGGACCGATTGAAGACGGGATTCCGCAACACTCCCCGATCATCGGCTGTCATGTTTTCCTTCTTGACACCCGAGTCAAGCAGGCGCTTCCGGATAGCCACCTCCAACGGTTTTGGGGTTGGGAGATAGTACCAAACGTTGCTCTTAATGCCTACTATATCAGTGGGCCTGACCAACTGCTTCCAGGCGGATACTGGATCAGGTGTATCGAGGAGGGTTGTTACAGCTTGGTCCAGCATTCTCTGCAAAATGACGGGCACGGGCAGCCCTTGTCTATCAAGGACGTTTTTGTCACGTACCAATACCACCCGGCTCTTTCCGGGATTTTTATCGTGTGAATCCTCCAGCAGCGGAAGTCCCATGAGGCTTCCCATGGCCACGCATGAGCTGGCACGTATAAAATCACGCCGTGTAATGATCATTTTCTCTTCTGCCATATGACCAAACTCCGTCTTTCATATACCCTGCCTCCTCACCATACTTTGCGGCTAAGATTAACCACAACTAATTTCGAGAAGTTGTTCCCGTTACTCTTTTTAAAAGGCTCCTGGCGAGCTGCCGGCTGTCGGTCTCCAAAACTATCGCCAGCAGCTTATCCTTTGCGGCAGCGGCGGACCACTTTCCGTTTTCCAGCAAGACCACGCCTGTTGAGTCTGCTTCGGGCAGGTAATGCCTTGAAAAGCTTGCAAGGGCTTTTTCCGCTTTTCCTACACTGGGGTACATGACCAGAAGCAGTCTGGCATATTCTCCGCCCCGCTGGTACATGGCAAGGGCAGCATCCGTGTGAGGCCCAAGGTTAAGGATGTTTTCGTCTGCTAGATAGAAGTGGTAGTTCAGCACAATATGGTGATGAAGGTATCGGACACTCCTGGGCTGAAGTCCCTCCGGGGGCAGTTGCAAAAGGATCCGTGGCTTGGGGCCCTGGGCAGTAATGAGCGAAGCCACGACCTTGCCCAGCTCCTTAACAGCTTTTACGGCTAGGGCCGTTTCCTCTTCCGCGTAAATGGAGACGAAGAATCGATCTTTCCAGAAGCTCAGCCAGCCAGACCGGTAAAGGGCACCTTGTCCCACGTCTAATGCTTCTCCGTCCTGGTCGTGGGTGAAAACCCCAAAAGCATCTTCCGAAGATGCCATTTCGAAGATGTCCAGAGCGATGGGAGGGCCTTTGGGGGTTGTATAGCGGCGGGAAAGGCACTTCCGCATGTTGTAGGCCCTGTAGACCTCACCTGCGCCGTCGATATAGTCGAAAATGGTTTCATCATCGAAAAAGCGGTCCTCCGGTTCTGCAATCCAGCCCTTTATTTGGTTTGGTAGAGCCGCATGTAAAACATCGAGAGAATCTGCATAGGATTTCTGAATCATCAAAAGCGCCGAACCGCCTATCAGTAATGCGATAAGGAAGAAAAATAGTACCTTAGTCGGGAGAGCTCCTTTCATAAAGGCTTCCTCGTGCCATAGTTACAGAACGATGCGACCACCATTTCAAGGTGATTTTGTGGCTAAATGAGCTATTTTACTATACCATAACCTGGATCTATCTCAAAACTATTGATAGCCTCTCAAAGTCTTCCCCAGCTGAAATGTCAGGCACCTCTTCATCCTCCAGCCGTCCTATCAATTGAGACAGGGAGTAGTACGGAGCAAATTTAAGGCTTCACTCAAAGAGCAGCAACCATGGCAGCTAACTTCTCTCTGCTTATCCTCAGATAGTCCCTGTCCCTTGAGAAGACCTCAAGGGTTACTGTCTCGTCGTATCCGATTCCCTTGAGGGCCTTGATGATCTTCAGGAAATCGATGGTCCCTACCCCGATAGGAAGATGATTGTCCTCTTTGCCGAAGTTATCGGTTGCGTGGATATGGCCAATTCGATCATAAAACCTCTCGATAAAATCCAGGGCCTTCTTGCCTCCTTTGCTCTCAATATGCGCATGCCCTGTATCGAGGGTCAGCTTGAGTGTCGAAAACCTCTCGAAGACCTCGACAAAGTCCTCCGGATCGACGAGTGAATGGAATCGGGGAAACATGTTCTCGATGCAAAGACAGATTCCGAGTTGATCGGCCTTTTCTACAATGGCCTCGAGACTCTTGAGGGCATATTGTCTTGCCTGATCCATCACAAAGACGGCGAGTCCTACAATATAGCTCGGATGCAGAACAACTTTAAGGGGCCGAAGATCGGCCGCGACCTCGAGGGATTCGAGTACCTCATTCAGGGATGTTTCTCTCAGGCTATCGGTGAGATCTGCCGTGGAGACAAAGGTCGGAAGATGACAAATGAGTCCCATCTTACAGCGATCTAAGGTCCTCAATAGCTCTTCTTTCTGTTGACGGATCATCCTGTAGTGTGCCTGAGGAGGATCCATGGCCAACTCCAGGTAATCAAATCCCAGCCCTGAAATTGACTCAAGCTCTTTAAGGAATGGCCTGATGGGGAAATTCATGGCCCCGTACAGCATCGGTATTATCACCTCCTTTCAGGGCTTCCATACCATATCCTTTCCTTCCAAACAACCATAATCTATCCATTTGATTGAACATAAGAGAGTCCCGCTCCCAGCGTTCTCCTTGAGAAAAAAACGAAGATCGGAAATGAGAAGAAATGTGCTCGAACGCCTGTGCATCTGGCTGGGCTCACTGCGCACTTGCTCCCCAGGAAGTGATTTTAAAAAGTGATTTTTTGTCTTGACAATGGGGGCCATATCATGAGAGCTTTCTTTTCGATGGATCAGTAGGTACATGCAATTATATCGAATTAATTCCTAAACCCGGCCATGGTGAAGATAAGATATAGTTCATGAAGAAAGGAGAAAACGATGGCTGTCAAGACTGTAGAGGAGTACTACGACTCACTGAAAGGCCTGCATCCAACCACCTATATTCTGGGAGAAAAGGTAGAAAACCCTTATAAGCACCCATTGATCAGGCACATGCTGGCAGGAGTTGCCAAGACCTATGACCTTGCTCATGATCCGGAGGGTAAAAATTATCTGGTAGCCGAATCCGAGCTGATTGGAGAGGAGGTTAGCCGCTTCGTCAAGTTCTACAAAAGCAGGGATGACCTCCTGGCCAAGGTCAGAATGCTGAAATTCCTGGCCCAGAGAATCGGCACCTGCTTTATGCGGTGCACAGGTATGGATGCCATGAACTCCGTAGGGGTAGAGGCCTACAACTGTGACAAGAAATACGGCACCGATTATTGGGATAGACTCCTGAATTTTGTCAAGCACGTGCAGAAGAACGACTTTGTTGTCTTTAGTGGTGTGACCGATGTCAAGGGTGACAGATCCCTCCGCCCATCGGAGCAGAAAGACCCGGACATGTACGTGCATGTGGTAGAGAAGAAAAACGACGGTATTGTAGTCAGAGGTGCCAAGATACACCAGACAGGCTCTCTCTGCGCTCACTGGGGACTGATAGTGCCCACCAGAGAGATGCGCGAGCCAGACAAAGACTATGCCGTCTGTTTTGCTGTCCCGGTAGATGCCGAGGGCATGATTCACGTTTACGGCAGGGGCACCCTGGAAGCCAGGGCCCTTGAGGATTGTGACCTCGGTAATGTTGAATACAGCAAGTTCGCGCCCATGGTCATTCTCAATGATGTCTTTGTGCCCTGGGAGCAGGTGTTTTTGTGTGGCGAATATGAGTTTGCCGGCCCGATGGTGAGGAACTTCGGTAACTACCACCGTCATTCACATGGTGGCTGCAAGTGTGGTGTTGGTGACGTTCTTATCGGCGCTGCGGCAGCAGCCGCTGAATACAACGGTCTTCCTAATGTTTCACATATCAACTCCAAATTAGCAGAGATGATCAAGACCATAGAGGCAATCTATGGCTGCTCCATAGCCGCATCAGTGGAGGCTGAGCCAACAGAGTCAGGCATCTACATGGTTGACCCGGTTCTCTCCAACACATCCAAGCTCTACGAGGGCAAGGAGCTGCAAGAGGTAATCCGGCTTATGATTGAGATTGCCGGCGGCATGGTGACTGATCTGCCTTCAGAGAAAGACATGGAGAATCCAGAAATTGGCCCATTACTCCAGAAATATCTCAAGGGCGTGGAGAACGTCCCCACAGAAGACAGGATGCGTCTCTTCAGGCTTATTGAAAAGCTGGCATTTGAGAGCCGGGATATCGTCTCCAACATCCATGGCGCCGGCTCACCAGAGACACACAAGATGACCATACTGCGGAATGCGGATATTGAGTCAAAGAAGATGCTGGCCAAGAATCTGGCGGGCATCAAGGAAGAATAATAGAGACAGGCCAGTTTTTTATGTTCATAAAAAGAAGGAGGAGGTATTCAGATGAAAGCTGCATTCACACTTATACCTGCAGAGTCGAGGAGGCTGATCGCAAAGGCTGTTGTGCATATGGAAGAGATCAAGATCGCAAAACAGAAGGCCTATATCATACTCAACGGCGGGACAACGAATGGCTACATAGCGCAAGAGCTTCTTGGGATGAGAGACCTTGAGCCTCAAAAATTTACCGCAGGCACCAACACGCACAGGCTCCTGTGTGTGACCGATGCCGATAAGCGAACGCCTTTCCCAATAATCCTTTATAAGGGGGAGAGATCCTCAAAAACCCTTCCTGAATCCTTACAGGACTTTCATATCGAGACCGTGCTGATCAAAGGGGCAAATGCAATAGACCCTGAAGGAAATGTCGGTGTGATCACATCGGGTTTCGACGGTGGAACGATTGGGGCGACTTACGGCACTGTAACATCCCAAGGGCTGAAGTATATTTTCGCCGTGGGGCTGGAGAAGCTGGTGGCCTCGGTTAAAGAGGCAGCAGCCTGGGCAGGCGGCAAGACCCTCGATTACACAATGGGAGCGGATTTCGGCATGTTCTGTATTCCAAACGGAACCGTTGTAACGGAGATTGAGGCACTCAAGATTTTAGCCGGCGTGGAGGCAAAACATATCGCATCCGGTGGTGTGGGCGAATCGGCCGGTTCAGTGGTCCTGGTGATTAAGGGGGAGGAGGCAAAGGTCAGAAAGGCAATCTCCATTGTCGAATCAATCAAGGGGGAGCCGGCCTTGAAGGGATTTAAAGGCACGTGCGAGAAATGTCCCTATGCTTGTAAGTTTGCGGGAAAAAAGGCGGGCGATCTC
This sequence comes from uncultured Desulfobacteraceae bacterium, assembly GCA_964569645.1. Classification (GTDB taxonomy): domain Bacteria; phylum Desulfobacterota; class DSM-4660; order Desulfatiglandales; family B25-G16; genus JABXJZ01. The sequence continues at coordinate 8,722 of CAZMUW010000001.1, forward strand.
CCAGCATGGCTGACCGATTGATCAGGTAGGCATTTTTGGGCGAAGGGGTACTGTGTTAGCACAGTTGGTCCGGATGAAGAGCAAATAAGAAAATATGTGGGCAGATGAAGAAAGAGAGGAGAAGATCGCAATATTTCGTTTGGTCGGGACGACTGGATTTGAACCAGCGACCCCAGCGTCCCGAACGCTGTGCTCTACCAGGCTGAGCCACGTCCCGACTTTATCTGATTGCCTTTTTGATGATAGATATTCCCAAAAGAAAAGTAAACCCTGTTAGATATAAAACAGGGAATTATATCCCGTATGAAAAAACGAAATATTATTATATATATCATCGCCATGATTCTGCAAGTGTATTCTAACAGGGTAAAGAAAAATTGCCACAAATCCCAGGATAAGCTGAGAAGCCCGTTATTTGAGCCTTATTAAATTGATAAAATTCTCTAAGATCCTTTCTGTAGCTCCCCAGATAACCGCATCCTTATAGATAAAGGCTGGGGTCTCAAAAATGTCCCCTTCATGATCTATGGAAAAAGGCTGTGGTTGAGAAGGATCTAAAAAAAACCTTAAGGGGACTTCAATCAAGTGCCCAACCTCTCTCCTGTTAATTGTAAATACATAGGGAAATGGTACCACTCCGACAAAAGGATGAATGATGAAGCGGGACATCATTGTAGGTATATTATCGAGCTGACCCAGGATCTCTATATCCTCTTCTCTGATACCTATTTCCTCAAAGGTTTCCCTTTTTGCAGTACCTTCAAGGCTATCATCATCCTCATCCACTACGCCACCAGGAAAGGATACCTCGCCTTTATGATATTCTACTGTATTTGCTCGCTTCGTAAAAAGAAGCCAATATTGTTCATCTCTGATAAATAAGGGCAAAAGGACAGAGGCCTGCGTATAATCAGCACCGTTGCCTTTGATCCTCTTTGGCTCTCTATGAGCCAAAATCGTCTTAAGATCCTCTTTAAGTTGATCCGGGTTTAGCATATCTATCCTTTTTAAATGGTTGTTGTTGGCTTATGGACTGGAGAGGTTGCCTTTTCAATAGTAGTTACAATACTTCCACCCCTAAATATAGTTACCCTTCCACTCGACTCAGAGATGACTAAGGCAACTGAATCTGTTACCCCGGTGATAGCCGCAGCGGATGAATGCCTGGCACCCAGACCCTGGGGCATGGGTTCCCCATGATAGGCGGCATTGAGATAGCTTCCAGCTGCCAGGACAACACCATCATCTCTTATGACAAAGGCCCCATCAATAGAGGAGAACTCCTTTAATGTTTCTCGAACTTCGGGCTTACTGATATGCAAAACATCCTCAGCGTGTCCCTGGAAGGGATTGAGAACCAACTGGTGGGAATATTGAAGCACCTTTTTATGGTCACCCAGGACAAATGTACTTCCAATAGGCTTCCCTTCCCTACCCTCATATGCCATCTCCACGACCAAAGTAAGAAGAGATTCGAATATGTCATGCTTTATGTTCTTAGGGAAAGGGGAGTCTTCCGCGAAACTGACGATCTCGGATTCATCCCCTACCTTCAGTACCATTATGGTATCCATAAACCCCTTTTCCGGTTGTCCACCCACACATACAAGGATATCACCCTTAGATAATATTCCCTTGGAGATGCCTGCCAGAAAGCCGAACTTTAGATAACCATCTCTGGTCAGGTAAACATCAGGGAGCATAATGGTATTGCCCCTTAAGCCAGTAGCCTTTTCCAGGGATATTTCCCTTTTAGTTACCAGGATAATCTTAAACTTTTTTCCCTCCGCCTTCAAAATGGGGACAATGTCTGCTGCGGACTCCATGTTAACCAAGATAGCGTCGGCCTTGAGCTTATTTGCTATAGATATGGCCTGCTTAAGCATTAATTCAGTCCAATTTGCCGACTCTATCCTTTTAATTTCTGCACCACTCTCATCCCTGGCTCTCTTGCTACCAACAATAGATAACCTCTCCTCTTTTTTCTTTTTTAATTTATTTGGTTCCACAATCTTTCTCCTTTTACGTTTGAGGTTCGTTGGGTTTATTGTGTTTGTTGTGTTCACTATTAACTCAATAAACCCAACAAACCCGATAAACTCTAACGTTACTCCCTGCCATAGGTTTCCATGTATTTATCGAATTCCTCCTTTGTCACCTCATCCATGGCTCTTTTCTCCCCTGAGATAAAAAGAGGGATCTTATCACTATAAAGGTACTCCACTATCTCCCTGATACCGGCAACAGAAAAAAATGGGATACCTGTCCTTGAGGTTAACTCTGCTATTGGATCTTGCCCTTTTTTATTCAGGATAACATTTCCCTCTTTATCATAGACTGCCGTTGTCTGCTCCCTATCTACAGCAATACCTAACCCTATTATCTGATATTGAAAACTGTGAGACATAGATTCTTTATCAATCTTTTCTATAAGCTCATACTTTGTTTCCATAGAAGTTACAACATCATCTACAACAAAGATCCTGCAGCCATCAAAGAAGGTATTGTTCACAAAAAGGGCAGCAGATGAAGACCTCTCACCATGTTTTTTAGGCTCTTTCCTGTCGTAATCAAAGAGGAGATCATGGCCATGATAATGAAAAAGGGTAGCAGCTGTAGCTGACGCAATGGCACTTCCTTTGTAAGATGGCCCAACTATGATATCTATCTTATCTAAAAGGGATCTGCTAACGAGCATCTCAGCAAAGAAAGAGCCCAACTCAAGTAGTAATCGGCCAGTACTGAATCTACCCAGGTTGACAAAATAAGGAGTTGGCCTGCCATCTTTCAGAATCAGATCCCTATTAAAAAATAGGGCTCCTGTTTCCGCAAGGATCAAACTCAAGCGTTTTTTGTATTCTTCCATATCTCAATTGTTACAATATTTTAACCAAAAATCAATATGATATTCAACCCCTATAATGAACAAATAGGAGACAAAAATCCAGCCTTAAGGCAAAAAGATAAAAGGGCTTTTCTTGACAGATCAAAAAAGAGTTGATATAAAAGATTAAAAGATTCTTTTAACATAGGGAGGTTTTGCTATGGCTGAGGAAGAAGTTGGTGTGGTAATTAAATTTTTTACCAAGCCAGGTGTGGCAGCCCTAAAGATAACAAAGGGATCCATTAAAAAGGGTGATATATTAAAGTATAAAGGCCACACTACTGACTTTAACGAGGAGATAAAGAGTATGGAGATTGATAACCAGCCTGTAGATGAAGCCAGGGTTGGTGATACGACAGGTATTAAGGTAGAAGAGAGGGTAAGGGAAAAGGATGTAGCTTATAAGGTTGTGGACTAAGATAAAATCCTTTTAAGGGGAAGAGTTTAAATCAAAGCCACATCTTGCACAAAAATCCTCCTTTATCTGTTTAAAACCACAGTTAGGACAGAGGACAAAATCCTGGTTGGAGGCTATGCTTATTTTTTCAGCAGGGGATTTAATCTCGAGGAATTCCCCTGCCTCCTGAATATTAACTAACCCACCAGCATTAATAATGGTCTCGGCATATCTTCTGGCATCTGCTAAGCTTAAATCCCTCTTCAATACTACGGGTGCCTTTTTCATATATTTATCTAATGTAGAGTCAGAAACACCGAGTTTGGCCATATTTTGCATAAAAACCTCTGTATCAAGTGCTATACCAAAAAAGACAACCCTGTATTTCTTGTTCACTATTCCCAAAAATTATTTTTTAATAGACTCAGAAATAGGACTTCTATGTCGATTTAAGACCAGATCAATTTTATGTCAAGACAAAAAGGGAATAATCTTACTATTCTTTTGCTTGCATATAAATACTATCATGTGATAATAAGAGCAGCTTATTAATAATATCAGTTATACATAACAATCAGATTAGTAAGGAAATAGACATAATTTGCCTGAGCTATTAAACAAAAGGGAGCATATCAAAACCAAAAGGGTTACCTTCGATAATAATGAATTAGTAAGGAGTCTTTATGGAGAAAGGAGCAGCAATCTCCGATTGATAGAAAAAAGACTAAACATTATAGTTAACATTAGAGGAAATGACCTCATTTTGCAGGGTGGCCTTTCGGAGTTAGAGATGGCCGAAAATCTGTTAACCCAGCTATATGGACTGCTTAAAGAAGGATATCCTATTTACGATAGGGATGTTGATTATTCCCTGAGAATCCTGGAGAGTAACCATAGAGCAGAGCTTAAGCGAATTTTTTTAGACAGGGTATACATCCCATCAAAAAAAAGGACAATAACACCCAAAAGTATCAACCAGAAGAATTATATTGATAGCATAAGAAAATACGATATTGTATTTGGCATAGGACCAGCTGGTACAGGAAAGACATATCTTGCTATGGCAATGGCCATATCATCTTTAATAAAAAAGGAGATAAACAGGGTAATCTTAGCAAGGCCAGCGGTGGAGGCAGGCGAAAAATTAGGTTTTTTGCCAGGAGATCTATACGAAAAGGTGAATCCTTACCTTAGACCACTCTATGATGCCCTCCATGATATGATGGATTTTGAGGGTGCCTCACGCTTTATTCAAAATGGTGTAATAGAGGTAGCCCCTTTAGCCTTTATGAGGGGGAGAACACTTAATGATGCATTTGTCATATTAGATGAGGCCCAAAATGTAACACCTGAACAGATGAAGATGTTTCTGACCCGCCTTGGCTTTAGCTCCAAGACTGTCATAACCGGGGATATTACCCAGACAGACCTGCCTGAAGGGAAGGCTTCAGGCCTTATACAGGCCAGGGATATTTTAGCCCATATAGAAGAGATAAGATTTGTTTATTTTGGGAGGGAAGATGTTATCAGGCATCCATTGGTTCAAGAAATTATAGATGCCTATGATAAACTGGATACTTGATACTGGAAACTTGATACACTTTAACTTTAGGCACTTTAGGCACTTATAACTTTAGGCACTTTCATATAAATATCATGTTCGAGAAAAAGAAGGGCAAAAAGTTAGAAAAGGAAATCATATCCCCATTGAAAAGATTGGGGGCATGGTTCGGGCTGGTTAATTCCAGATTTCAAATATGGATTTATCTAATCATCTTAAGTGGTACCATTTCCTTTCTCATTTTCCCCAACTTGCTTGTAATATCAAAAGAAGAGTATTCTTTTGGCGATGTGGCAAATAAGGATATCAAGGCATCTCATGATTTTGATGTAGAAGATAAGGAATTGACAAAACAGAGGAGAGATGAGGCAGTAAAATCATATCTCTTTGTCTATGACTTTGACAGGTCAGGGGCATATCTTGGTGACAGGATGAAAGAATCCTTCAGCTATGGAAGGACGGAGCTAGACCATATTTTATCAATTGAGTTGGAGCCAACTCTACGTTCAGAAAAACTTGGAGAATTAAGAGACAAATTCTTTGAGCTTGTAGGAATTACTGGAGACCCTGCTCTCTTTGACCAACTTGTCAAAAATAGTTTTTCTTCCCAGATAAAGAATAGTGTATTGGATGCAGTAAATCAAATTTTAGAGAAAGGGGTTGTAGGGAGCAAGACAGTTTTGATGACCCAGAAAGAAAAAGGAATAATTCTCCGGGATATAGATACTCAAAAGGAGTTAAAGGTAGATGATCTTGATCGTTTTTATAATCTTGAAGATGCTCGCCAACATGTAAGTCAGATAATAGACCAACACATAATAAATGAAGATGGATCAGAGATTGTTGGTACAACAGGGCTATTTGCTAAATTGGTCATAAGGCCTAATATAACCTTTAATAAAAGGGAAACAGAGCTACGAAAAGAGGAGGCCAGAGAATCGGTAAAACCTATCTATTTCAAGGTTAAAAAGGGTGAGATGATTATTAGAGAGGGAGAAAAAATAAACCCAACCCATCTATTAAAATTGGAGACCGAGGCCAGATTAAAGAGAAACCCCCCTATCCCGGGTATGGCCCTTAGCATGGCCGTAATGATTGGTATCTTGTTAGCCTTGAGTTATGTTGTACTTCTCAGGAGGTCTAATGCCTTCAAAGGGGATACCAGGAGCCTCATATTTAATAGCTCGACCCTTTTATTCATGTTTTTGCTTGTGCTACTGTATAATATAGTGGGTGAAGAGGTAGCCCGGGGTTTCTATTTTTTTAGTATTCAAGTTCTTCTCTTTGCCTTGCCAATTTCTCTGGGGGCTATATTGGTCTCTATCTTTCAGGGATTGGATGCGGCAATCGCCTTTTCATTGATCATCTCTATTCTGGCTTCCATTGTTATGGAAGGAAGGATAGAGTTTTTTGTTTATTTCCTGCTAGGCTCTCTGCTGGCTGCCTATGGGGTAAGAAATTGTAGGGAAAGAAGGATATTGATAAGAACAGGAATGAGGGTTGGTCTTTTAAATATTGTTATGGCTGTATCGATCCAGACCCTACTATACGGAAATCCTTACTCTCAAGCAGGTGGCATTTCTCTCATTGCTGGTTTTCTGGGAGGTTTCCTGGCTGGTGTTATAGCTACCGGTTTTTTACCATTGATAGAGATGATCTTCGGTTTTACCACGGATATCAAGCTGCTGGAGTTGTCCAGCTTGGATCAGCCAATCCTTAAAGATTTGATGGTTAAAGCCCCTGGTACTTATCATCATAGTGTCATTGTCAGCACCATGGTTGAGGCAACAGCTGAAAGTATCCATGCCAATCCCCTCTTGACAAAAGTAAGTGCCTATTACCATGACATAGGAAAGATAAAGAAACCACTCTACTTTGTAGAAAATCAAGTGAGGGGCGACAACAGACATGAGAAACTTGCACCTTCTATGAGTAGCCTTATATTAATCTCACATGTCAAAGATGGTATAGAGCTTGCAAAACAACATAGGCTTGGAAAGGAGATAATAGATATTATCCAGCAACACCAGGGCACAGGTCTAATCTCCTATTTCTATCAAAAGGCCAAGGAGCAAAGTGAGAAAAAAGGGAGTAGATCCTCGCCTGCTAAAGAAGAAGATTTCAGATATCCTGGACCTAAGCCCCAGACTAAAGAGGCAGGACTTGTTTTAGTGGCAGATGGAGTGGAGGCTGCATCAAGAACCTTAGTCGACCCTACCCCTGCAAGGGTTAAAGGAATGGTTCAGAAGATCATAAACAATGTCTTCTCAGATGGACAGCTTAATGAATGCGAATTGACATTGAAGGATTTAAACCAGATAGCCAAAAGCTTTACCAAGACATTAAGCGGAATCTTTCACAGCCGGATTGAATATCCAGAACCTACAGGAAAAGGAGAAACAGATAAGAAGAGAAAAAATGGAGATCCAAATAACCTGCCAGTACCCCCTGAAAAACATAGATCCCGGGAAGATAAAAATGAAGCTAACGGGGATCTTAAAAGGCTTGGAATACCATGACTGTGAGCTGAGCTTACTCTTTACAGACGATAAACATATAGCAGAGTTAAATTACCGTTTTCTCAAAAGAGAAGGCCCGACAAATGTTCTTGCCTTTCCGATGAGAGGTGATGAACGCAGCGAGCCTGAGACACCAATGCTGGGGGATATAGTCATATCCTTAGATGCTGCTATGAGGGATGCGAAAAGAGGTGGTGAGAGCCTTAACAATGCTATTGATAGACTTTTAATCCATGGTCTTTTACACCTTTTAGGTTATGACCACGAAAGGTCAGAGGAGGAAGCCCGGCGGATGGAAGAAGAGACGGAAAGGTTGTTGGCGGCGTTTAACTTATAACTTTAGGCACTTTCATGATTTATGGCATTGGCATAGATCTTGTGACAATAAAGAGGATTGGAAGAGTAATCGATAGATGGGGGAAAAGGTTTATAAATAGGATATTTACTGCCCGGGAAATTAATTTCTGTTTTCAAGGTACAAAATCAGTGTCTTCCCTTGCCCTGCGTTTTGCTGCCAAGGAAGCCTTCTCAAAGGCGATAGGATTGGGTATGAGAAAGGGCATCAGGTGGCAAGATATTGAGATTGTTCAAAACCCAAGTGGCCGGCCTGACCTTAATGTAACTGGAAAGGCCCTTAGTTTCTGTCGTAAGGAGGGAATAAGAAGGTGGTATGTTAGCCTTTCAGATGAGGGTGACTATGGCATAGCTGTGGTAGTACTTGAAAAAGGCTCTACATAATAGTGTTTGTTGAGTTTGTTGAGTTCATAGAGTTCATAGGGTTCAACCCAATAAACACAATAAACCCAAGAAACCTAATAAACTACTGGGCCTTGAGATTGAAAGAAATTTCTGTCAAATATTTGACACCTTCAGTTGAAAAAACTGTCTGGTTAGGCCAGCAATTGGGAACCCAATTAGTCGATGGCGATATTATCGCATTAATCGGTGACCTGGGTGGCGGTAAGACCTGGTTCACAAAAGGAGTGGGCATTGGCCTTGAGATTGCCCCGGATTATATAGTCAGTCCAACATTCACCCTTGTTAATGAATACCAGGGTATGCACCAACTTTTTCATATAGACCTTTATCGGCCTAAAGACAAAACTGAGATTATGGCTTTAGATCTGGAAGATTACTTTTCAGGAGAAGGGATAGTTGTTATAGAGTGGGCGGACCGTTGGCCAGGGGAGCTCCCGGAAGAAAGAATTCAGGTTGACTTAAGGATGGTAGATAAGCATACCAGGGAACTTAGATTTTCGGGTTCTCATCCCAGGGCTAAAGAAATTATAAGGGCGCTAAAAGAAAGGGTGGGCTTCTCTTTGAAGGAGATTAAATAAAAATGAAGGCTGTTTAATTCTACTTTGTCACATTAAAATCTAAGTATCTGAATTTATTATATGAACATAATTTTCACAAAACGAGCATTTGCAATTGGTTAATTCCTAATGTGACAAAGTAGAATTAATCACCCGGTCTTGGTGATGTAAAAAAAGGCTAACCAATAGGTTGCTAAAATTGAGGCTATGGTCTGTAGATTAAAGGGTGAGGAAGAAGGCCAAGGTAAAAGATGCTAAGCTGTCTGTGGAAGAAGGACAAAAGAAAACCGTGCTCGTGCCTCCCTGCCCGCAACGCTCTCGCGTGCGAGGCAGTGGCAGCGGGCTCAGGAGAGGTCACTAAATATGGCGTTAATAGTCCAAAAGTACGGCGGTACATCTGTAGGAAATATTGAAAAGATAAAAAGTGTCGCCGAGAGGGTAGTTGAATCGTGTGAAAGAGGAAACAGGCTTGTGGTGGTTCTCTCAGCAATGGCCGGACAGACAGATAACTTGATAAGGCTTTCCAGAGAGATAACAGAAACCCCGGACCCAAGAGAATTGGATGTTTTGATGGCTACAGGGGAACAAATTAGTGTATCCTTATTTGCTATGACAGTCAAGTCCATGGGCTATGATTGCCGCTCCATTCTTGGCTTCCAGGTGGCTATACATACAGACCAAATCCATGGAAAGGCAAGGATCAGAAAGATTGATGCCGATAGGCTCCTAAAAGAGTTAGATGAAAGGAGAGTTATAGCTGTAGCTGGCTTTCAGGGAATTGATGAGAATAGAAACATCACCACCTTAGGAAGAGGAGGATCAGATACTACCGCAGTAGCCCTGGCAGCTGCACTCAAGGCTGATCTATGCGAGATCTTTACAGATGTTGGGGGTGTATTCTCCGCTGATCCAAATATCTGCACCCATGCCAGAAAACTTAAGAGAATATCCTATGAGGAGATGTTGGAGTTGGCCAGCTTAGGGGCCAGGGTCTTGGATATAAGGTCAGTTGAATTCGCCAAAAAATTCAATGTGTCCATTCATGTTAGATCATCCTTTACGAAAAATGAGGGTACCATGGTAGTAGCAGAAAATAAAGAGATGGAAAAGGTAATGGTCTCTGGTGTTGTCTTTGACAAAAATCAGGCCAGGATTACGATGGTCAAAGTGCCTGATAGGCCCGGAATTGCCTTCAAAATATTTGATCCTGTTTCCAAAGCCGGGATAGTGGTGGACATGATTATCCAGAATACCAGTGCCGAGGGTCTCACAGATCTGACATTTACAGTCAGCAAGACAGATTTTCAGGAGAATATAAAATTGGTTAGAAGGATTGCCAAAGAAATAGGGGCAGAAAAGGTGCTTGGGGACCAGGATATTGCTAAGGTATCTATTGTTGGACTGGGCATGATAAATCATGCCGGAGTTGCCACCAAGATGTTTGAGGCCCTATCAAAGGAGAATATCAATATATGTATGATCAGTACATCTGAGATAAAGATCTCCTGCATTATAGAAGAAAAATATACCGAACTTGCAGTAAGGGCCATACACGAGGCCTTCGGTCTGGGTAATGAAAAAGAAAAGGATTAGCAGCCAGCAAATAGGACTTTCCATCCTTATTCTAATCCTCCTCCTGGGATGGGGAATAAACTTCCTATTTTCCTTACAAGGAGATCTTGGCCCTATCAGAAGGGAAAATGAGATTTTTACCCTGATCACAGGGGAAGTAAAAAACCCTGGCGTCTATGTATTTGGCAGGGAACCTTCTTTAAAGGGATTGATAGCTAAGGCTGGTGGCCTTAAGGCAAGACTGATTGATAGAAAATGGGATAGATATCTCTATCTTACCCAGGGGACAAGTGTTCAAATCAGCTCAGAGAATGGATATATGAAGGTCTCAACTGATTCTATACCTGCTGCATATAAAGTCACCCTTAAAATCCCTATATCGGTAAATACCGCAGCTCAGGAGGAACTGGAGACCATACCTGATATAGGGCCTTCTCTGGCTAAGAAGATCATCAATTATAGATCTCTTTACGGTCCATTTGACACGGTAGAGGAGATAAAATCTGTATCCGGTATAGGAAGACTCCGCTACCTAAAAATAAAGCCTTATATTGGGACTTAGGAAATTGAGGGAGAATGATGTTACTCAAAAAGGGTATTCCTGAATGGTTGATTGGCTTAATCCTTACTCTTCTATTCCTGATCATGGTCGTCACGGGCTTTCTTGATTTTACCGACGTTATAGAGAAGAAAACATTTGACCTCCGCTCCAGGCTCAGTGCCTCTGGAGAAAGGAATCCAGATATTGAGATAGTGGTCATAGACGATGATGATTTAGCTGAAATCGGTCGTTTCCCCTGGCCAAGGAATATTCTTGCAAAGGGGATAGACAACCTTGCAGATGCCGGTGCCAAGGTTATTGCCCTAAATATCATGTTTATTGAGCCGGAAGAGAGTGCCGGCCTCACAAAGATTAGAGAACTGAAGAAGACGTATATTGATCTCGATTTAAATAATAAAGACTCATCTATCAAGACATTTTATGGTTTATTGAATAAGGCAGAGGCTGATCTGGATAATGACGCAAAATTAGCTGAGGCCTTTAAAAAGGCCGGTAACGTAGTTCTGCCTTTCTACTTCGAGACAATGAGCACAGGCCGTGACCAGGAGGTTCCTGAATTCATAGCCAAAAACTCCTATAAGGTTATAGATGGTCTAAAGGATGAATTGGCCATCAGCTCCATCGGGTGGTATTCCAAGATAAAGCCACTCCTACCCTCCTTTGCAGATTCAGTTGCAGGCATTGGCTATATAAACATCTTTCCAGATGGTGACGGATCCATCAGGAGTCAAACCCATGCTGTTGGCTATCTAGAAAACACTTTCGTTCCATCATTTCCTATGGCGATTGTAAAGGCCTTCAAAGGATTGGATGAAAGTAAGATCAGGCTTATCCTGGGAGAGGGAGTCGATATAAAGGTTAACCCATCCAAGACAGTCAGGATTCCAGCCACAGATTTTAACATGTCAACCCTAATTAAATGGAACGATGGGCCAGGGGTTGCATTTCACACGACACCATTCAGGAAAGTCTTCAATAACAAATTTCAAACCAGCCTCTTCAGGGACAAGATTGTCATTGTTGGGCCCACTGCCCCGGGGATTGGAGACAGCTTTGTTACAGCTATTTCCAGTAATCTACCAGGCGTCGAGATAATTGCCAATTCGGTCTCCAATATCTTAAGGGAAGAATTCTTTGTTCGCCCTCAATATTTTTCATTTGTCGAGCTGGGTATTATCCTTCTTTTCGGGCTATATATCTCATTTCTCCTTCCCAGGCTAAAGGCCGGTACCGGTGCGATCATCACCTTAGCCCTCTTTCTCTCTTATGGAACAGTGGGGACGCTCCTCTTTTTTCACTCAGATATATGGCTTAGGATTACGCCCCAAGTAGTTCTTCTGATTCTGGGCTATATCTTTGTTGTCAGCAAACAATTCTTCATCACCGAAAGGAGAAAAGAAAAGGTGGAGGCTGATTCTGTAGAAACCAATAAGGCACTTGGTCTTTCATTCCAGCAACAAGGAATGTTGGATCTTGCCTTTGAAAAATTCCGGAAATGCCCTTTAGATGAGCCAGGGGTCAAGGATCTTTTATACAATCTTGGCCTGGATTATGAGAGAAAGAGGCAGATTAGCAAGGCATTATCAACGTATAATATTATTATCGAGGATGGCAGCGATTTTAAGGATCTAAGTGAAAGAATGCCTAAACTAAAAGGTGCTGAATCCATAATGATCTTTGGTGCCGGCGGCGCCCATCCTGGTGACATTGGGGCAACAATAACAGGTCTGGATACCAAACCCACCCTTGGCAGATATGAGGTTTCCGGTGAATTAGGTAGGGGGGCAATGGGGATTGTTTATAAGGGAGAAGATCCAACGATACACAGGACCGTTGCTATAAAAACCTTAAGGTTATCAGAATTTGAACAAGAAGAGGTAGGTGAGATAAAGGAACGCTTCTTCAGGGAGGCAGAGTCGGCTGGACTTTTAAACCACCCTAACATTGTATCTATATATGATGCCGGTGAAGAACACGATCTGGCCTATATAGCCATGGAATTCATAAAAGGTGAGGATTTAGTAAGATTCACACATAAAGGAAATCTATTCCCTTTGAGGGATGTGCTTAATATGATAGCCCAGGTGGCCGATGCCTTAGGTTATGCTCACAGCAAAAATGTTGTTCACAGGGACATAAAACCTGCAAATATCATGTTACTCAAAGACACAGGCGATATAAAGGTTACGGATTTTGGCATCGCCAGGATCACATCCTCATCCAAGACAAAAACCGGTGTTATTTTGGGCACCCCATCTTATATGTCCCCTGAACAGGTGAGTGGGAAAAAGATTGACGGGCGTTCAGATATATTCTCCCTGGGGGTGGTTCTTTTTGAGATGCTGACCGGCCAAAAGCCCTTTGCCTCTGACGATATTACATCACTTATGTACCAGATTACCAGAGAGAAACACGCCTCAGTAAGGGAGGTTAATCCAAAGATTCCACCTGTTCTTGAAAAGATAATAGATAAGGCCTTGATTAAGGAAGTTGATCAACGTTACCAGAAGGCGGACTTGATGGCTGAACATCTCAGGAAGGTGGTGGAACGGATAGATCAATTGAAAAAGAATAAGGCCTCCAAACAATAAATGGCTCGTCGTTGGTTGCTCGTTGAAAAAAAGATTTATAAGAATGCGTCCGGGCGGAAGAAACGAGTAATATGATCATACTTGGTATAGATACCTCCTGCGATGACACCTGTGCAGCAATAGTGGAAAATGGAGAAAGATTATTATCTAACGTTGTTAACTCTCAGGTTATTATTCACCACGGGTATGGGGGAGTAGTCCCGGAACTTGCCTCAAGAGAACATATCAGGAATATTATTCCTGTTGTTAGGGAGTCCCTAAGAAAAGCCGGACTAAATAATAAAAATATTGGTGCAATAGCGGTTACTGTGGGGCCTGGTCTTGTTGGGGCACTCTTAGTCGGCATTCATTTCGCCAAGGCCTATAGCTATGCTAATAATATTCCTCTAATAGGAGCAAATCATTTAGAGGGGCATATCCTCTCTATCTTTTTGGAAGAAAGCTTTCCCTCTTTCCCCTTTGTAGCCCTTACTGTTTCAGGTGGCCATACAAACATTTACCATGTCCGGGGTTTTGGGGATTATACTGTATTGGGTCAGACCCTGGACGATGCCGCGGGTGAGGCATTCGATAAGATAGCAAAACTTCTGGAATTAGGTTATCCGGGTGGTGAGGTAGTAGAAAAACTGGCTTCTACAGGCCGGCCCGATGCCATTGATTTTCCAAGGGCCTACCTATCCAAAGACTCTCTTGACTTCAGCTTTAGCGGTCTCAAGACTGCTGTTGCCCTTTATGTCAAGAAATGGAGGAATCAAAAGACAGGCGAAAATAAAATCAAGATAGCAGATATTGCTGCATCCTTTCAGGCTGCAGTTGTTGATATCCTAATCAATAAGGTGATTGCCGCCACTGCCCAAGTTGGGGTAAAGTCAGTTGTGCTGGCGGGAGGAGTGGGCAGAAACAACCATTTACGCGGTAAATTACAAAAGATGATGAAGAAAGAAGGAATTGATCTCTATATCCCAAGTCCGGAATTCTGTACAGACAATGGGGCTATGATAGCTGATGCCGGTTATCACAGGATAAAGAAAGGCGAAAGGGATGATCTAACCTTAGATGCCAGGTCAAGATTTCCTTTAGATCAATTAGGTACCTAATTGGTATGTTCCTGCCTATTTTTGCAATGAATCGCTCCTTATTCTTGGGCTTCATTTTTTCGTTACCTTCATATTTTATCTTCCTTTATTTTTTTTTAAGACCTTTATTTCATGGCGCAAATCAAGAAAGCTCACCGAGGCCTGAGCATCTCTAAGGCTTTGTTAACTAAATCAGGGCTTAGACCCAGGAAAAGCCTGGGGCAACACTTTCTGGAAGACCCTGCTATAATTGAGAAAATCATAGCCCAGGCAAGATTTGATAAAAACGATGTGGTTGTAGAAATAGGGTCGGGTTTAGGGGCCTTGACGATCCCAATCCTCCCTCACATTTATCATTTGGTGGCTATAGAAAAAGATCCATTATTGATAAATATATTAAAAGAAAGACTTTCCCTGAAAGAGAAGGAAAAGATAACATTTATTTCCGGGGATGTCCTGAGATTAAATCTTAAAGGGATCTATGATAAATTTGAACAAAAGATCAAGATATTAGGCAATCTTCCCTATAATATCTCATCCCCATTCCTGGAAAGGCTTATAATAAATCGAGATTATATCAAAAGTGCGATCCTGATGTTTCAATTTGAGGTGGCACAACGATTGACTGCCGGGCCAAGAAAAAGGGAATACGGCGCCCTTAGCGTTATCAGTCAATACTATGCCCGGATATCTCCCCTTTTCAAGATTAAAAGGGATGCCTTTTACCCCCAGCCAAAGGTTGATTCTATGGTTTTAGAGATTGATTTTGAGAAACCATATCCATCTCAAGCAGAAAACGAGGAATCTTTCCATAGGATTGTCAAGGAAGCATTTAGTTGCCGGAGGAAGACAATCCTTAATTCCCTTGAAAGGGGAATGGTGTCTGTACCCAGGGAAATGATAGCAAAGGCCCTTAAAAAATGCCTCATTGACCCAAAAAGAAGGGCTGAGACCCTCACTATAGATGAATACATTCGTTTGAGCTCTGTCCTACAGACTTCGTTAAGTAGAAACTAGTTGAGTGGTTAAGTTGTATAACAATGACAATAATATGAATATGTTACATGAGATCAAAAGTCAAATGTCCAATTTTGGGGCTTATGCCTAATATTCTCATAATAACACGTCTCGGAAATTGTATAACTCATTGAAATAACAGTTATTTTAATGGAGCATGTTTCATTTAGTCCAGATGGAATAATGGAATGGTGGAATATTGGAATGTTGGTTTGAATAAGGAACTCATACATTTTATTGCCTCCCTGTCAAGAGGAATTTTGCCAATAGACCAGTACCCCATTTTTCCGGAACCCATTATTTTTACCCCGTGAAACTCCTTCTATTTCACTGGGGCCATCATTCCACTATTCCAACATTCCAATTGTGAGCGAAGCGAACTAAGTTCCTACTCAACGACTCAACCATTTGACGGTGTCTGGTCTTAACACCAAATAAGACAATCCCTTGACACACAACAAAGTCAATGTTATTTAGCTTTTGAACATGTAAATGAGGCCCTTGCATAACGTAGCATTAAAAAAATGATGATATTTTAAGGGCAGAAAATGTCTCCGAAGTCCATGGGTCTTTGGAACACGGATGCAGGTTATGCAAAGGTTTCGTAAATAGGATCAAAAAATTGCATCAAAAAGGTTATATAGTTGTTGAAGGTTCATTGGGGGTAGGTAAAACCAGCCTGGCCCTGTTGTTGGCTGAAAGGATAAATGGCAAAACCATCTTAGAGGATACTGAAGGAAATCCTTTTCTTGCCAACTTCTATAAGGACCCAAAAAGATTTGCATTTCAGACCCAGTTCTTTTTTATGCTTAGGCGCTTTCAAAAACAGGAGGAGATAAATCAAATTGATCTCTTCAAAAGGGTGGTTATCTCGGACTTCCTCTTTGATAAGGACAGGATCTTTGCAAGCCTTACCCTGGATGACAGAGAATTCGGCTTATATGAGCAGGTATTCTATGTCTTAAAGGTTAGAATATTAAGACCAGATCTGGTTATATTTTTGCAGGCAAGGACTGATGTCTTGAAAGAAAGGATCAAAAAGAGGAATCTGGATTATGAAAAATCAATAAACCTCAAATACCTGGATCAAATAAATCAGGCCTTCAATGAATTCTTTTTCCATTACACTGAGACCCCTCTTTTAGTAATTAATGCCTCAGAGATAGATTTTGTTAATGTTTCATCTGATCTCGATAACCTAATCCTTGAAATAGAAAAGATGGAAAAAGGAACAAAGTATTACGTTCCCCTTGGATCAAGACATTAAGTGGATATAATAGATGAATCCTGCAACATCATATGTTGAGTTCGTCTCGAAATATAGTATATTTTCTTTTGGCATTGGCTGTAAGGGTAGGAAAGGCCAGGTTGATAGATAATGTTACAGTGAGGGAAAATTGAAACGCCTAAGAACGAGCCTAAAAAATTATTTTCTTACCGGTCTGCTGGTAATTTTACCAATCTTTATAACGGTGTACGTTATCTTGTTTTTAATCAGGATTATGGATGCGATACTTAAGTATATCCCTGCTAAATACCTGCCGGAAACCTATCTTCACATTCATGTACCCGGGCTTGGTCTTATCCTGGTAGTTATTCTTGTCTTTGTTGTCGGTCTTTTGACCAGAAACTTCGTTGGCAGGAAGATAGTTCGCCTTGGAGAAAAGATTGTGGATCGTATTCCCCTGGTAAGGGTCCTCTATGCAGGGGTGAAGCAGCTTCTGGAGACCATTTTTTTGAAGAAAACCGATGCCTTTAAAAGGGTAGCATTGTTAGAATATCCCAGGCGCGGGGCCTATGTCCTTGGCTTTATCACAGGAGAGAGCAAGGGGGAGGTACAGAGTAAGACCAGTAAGAATATGGTAAATATCTTTGTTCCGACAACGCCTAATCCTACGAGTGGATTTTATATACTTATACCAGACGATGAATTGATACTCCTCGATATGAGTGTTGAAGATGCATTCAAACTAATCATATCTGGTGGTATTGTTAGTCCACCTGAGGCAAGAAAATAGATAAAAAATAAGGCAGCGATCAACTGACTTTTATCATTTACAATTTGTTTACCTTTTGGTACATAACTTAAACCTGACCTGACTTTAATACTAATATCAAGTTAAGTGCCTAAAGTTTAACCCGCCGTAAGTCTGGCGGGTAAAAGTGC
>CAZMUW010000002.1:0-1170 GCA_964569645.1 uncultured Desulfobacteraceae bacterium
TCCCTGGGGCAAGCAGGATCGCCCTTTCTATGACGTTTTCCAGCTCCCGGACATTGCCCGGCCATGGATATGTCATAAGCCGTTCCATTACCCCCGGAGAAACCCCCTTGATATCCTTTCTTAGCTTAGTGTTAAAGAGCCTGACAAAGTGCTCTGTTAACAGGGGTATATCCTCGGCCCTCTCTCTTAGGGATGGCAGATATATATTTACAACATTTATCCTGTAGTAAAGATCAAATCTGAAGTGCCCTTTTTCTATCTCCTGGCTCAAATCCCTGGCCGTAGCTGCGATAACCCTCACATCCACCTTTTTGGTGCCGGTAGAGCCAAGAGGGGTTATCTCTTCTCCCTGGAGCACTCTCAGGAGCTTAATCTGGAGGGAGGTTGGAAGCTCACCGATCTCATCCAGAAATATGGTACCGTTGTGTGCCTCTTCAAAACGACCTATTTTATCCCTCCAGGCATCGGTAAAGGCACCCTTTTTGTAACCGAAGAGCTCACTTTCAAGCAATGTTTCAGGAATTCCACCACAGTTGATAGACACAAGAGGCCCGTTATGTCTTGATCCATTAAAATGTATCGCCCTGGCAATCAACTCTTTTCCAGTACCACTCTCACCTGTAATGAGGACGGTGGTCTTATAATCCGCCACCTTTTTAATCAGATCAAATATCGACTGCATTGCCTTGCTTTTAGCCACAATGTTGCTGAAGGTATAGCTTTTTTCAATCCTTTGAATCTGATTCCTTAATTTCAGGTTTTCACTTTTGAGCCCCTCCCGCTCCTCTGCCTTTTTCAATGTCAAGAGGACCTCATCTGTTTTAAATGGTTTACTAATATAGTCATAGGCTCCCAATTTCATAGCCTCAATTGCGGTATCTACTGTTCCATAGGCAGACATCATAATAACTGTGCTGTCCTTTAACTTATCAGTGGCCGATTTGAGAAATTTCATCCCATCCATTCTGGGCATCTTTATATCACAGAGGATAAAATGAAATCCTTCCCTTTCTATCACTTCCAGCCCTTCCAGGCCATCTGCTGCTGCTTTGACCTCATAGTTAGCTTTTCTTAAGAGCACTTCAAGCATATGCCTCATGTTGGCCTCATCTTCAATAATGAGGATACGTTTTATTGTCATGACAAAAAAGTGCCTAAAGTTAAAAAGTG
>CAZMUW010000002.1:1270-24537 GCA_964569645.1 uncultured Desulfobacteraceae bacterium
ATAATGAGGATACGTTTTATTGTCATGACAAAAAAGTGCCTAAAGTTAAAAAGTGAGCTAAAGTGCCTAAAGTTCAATAATGTGTACTGCTTACTTCCTGCTTCCCCCAACTCCCAGGTAGTATCCTGTAACTCTTAATAAGGTGATAAGTACTTAGAAAAATAGCTGACAAATGACAAATGACTAATGATAAATGACTATTTACTATTTTCATAAAGTGGAAGGATAACGGTCATTGTTGTACCTTTCCCCTTTTCACTTTTTGCCTTTATATCTCCTCCCATATCCTCAACAATCCTTAAACTAACCGAAAGTCCAAGCCCTGTTCCCTTTCCCGTATCTTTAGTAGTATAAAATGGATCAAAGATCCTATTAAGGTCTTCCGCAGGTATGCCTGGCCCATTATCGATAAATTCTATGTGCACTTTGCTGCCATTTTCCCCTGGATCTGGTTGAGTCTCCGATACCACACTGGTCCTTATTGATAACATCTTATCTTGTGATCCATCTTTTGTTTGATTGGCCTCCATAGCATCTATTGAATTCATTACTATATTCAGAAATACCTGTTTCAGCTTGTCCGGGTCAGCCAGGATAGTATCATTAGCAGCCTGGTGATCCAGAATAAGTTTAATATCGGCCATCATTGGCTGAGGTTTTAGCATATCCAGCATATCAACGATAGTTTGATGAACAGATACTGCTATCACCTCTCCCTTCGAAGGCCTGGAAAAGTCAAGAAGATTTCTGATAGTCCTGTTTATCCTGTCTATCTCCTTTTCAATTCGATCAATAAAGTCTCCTCTTTCCTCTTTCTTTAGGTCATTCCCCTTAAGAAGGCCTAAATAGCCAAGGACAATCCCTATCGGATTTCCGATTTCATGGGCAACTCCTGAGGCTAATCTCCCAACCGAGGCCAGTTTCTCGGATCTGATTATCTCTTCCTGGGCTTGTCTTAGCTCAAGATTGGCCTTTTCAAGAGAACTTATGCTTGCCTTTAATTCCGCTTTATTATCCTCAAGGCCTCTCAGCATCAAGTTAAGGGCCCTTGATAATTTACCAAACTCATTCTGTTCCGTATCCGAGGAAAGAAAAAAGGTCTCTCCCTCTTTAAATCCCTCGGCCCTTCTGACAAGGCGATTGATTGGCCTTATTATACTCCTGTGAAGGAGATAAAACCCAAATAGTGCCAGAAACAGGGTATTTAACAGGATATAAAAGATAACGATTTTGTGATAAGGATGACCAAAAGGGACATGATAAAGGCAGATCATAACAACATCTAATAATATCATGGCCAAAAGGAGGATAATCACCAAGATTAAAAAAATTCCTGCCTTTAAGCCATATGCAGTTAGTTTCATGAGGAAAGTTTAAGCTTTAGCTCACTTTAGGCACTTAATCCACGGACACTACCATTTAATATACCAGTTTATTAATTCTGGGCCAAAGAATATATAGAGAATAGAAGAAATAGAGAGAAATGGTCCAAAGGGTATCTTAGACCTGAGTCCTCTTTTGTTTATTAATCCACTGCCACCACCGATCAGGACTCCAATCAGGCTACCTGAAAAGAGGATAAAGGGTATTGCCTTCCATCCGAGCCATGCACCAACCATTGCAAGGAGTTTAATATCCCCACCTCCCATCCCCTCCCGGCCGGTTAACCATTTATATCCTATAGCCACCAACAATAAAAACCCACCTCCAATCAGGATTCCAAAAAGGGATTCAAGCCATGAGATCTTTATGGGGTAAAAAAGGTTGGCCCCAATCCCAAAGAAGATCCCTGGAATGGATATAATATCTGGTATGATTTGATAATCGAGATCAATGAATGTTATAGTAATTAGAGCAGCAGAAAATAATAAGAAGAGTAAATACTGTACTGTCAGGCCATACTTTATAGAGAGGGCCAGGGATAGTAAACCAGCTAATCCCTCCACTTCCGGATAGCGAAAAGAGATATGCTCTTTGCAGTGCCTGCATTTTCCTCCTAGAAGGAGATAGCTTACAATGGGTATGTTATCATAGAATCTTATGGGCTCACCGCAATGGAGGCAATGAGAGGGAGGGGATAAAATTGATTCTCTTTTTGGTAATCTATAGATACAAACATTTAAAAAGCTTCCTAATGTGGCGCCGAGGAAAAAGGCAAACAGGAAAATCATGCTACCTTTATTGGTGGTTCCAATGCCCTGGACCAAGAGGCCTTTGCCCATAGCAACTCGGCTTTGGGCTGTAGCCTGGCAAGTTTACATATATCACGAATAATATGGAGGGAAAATATGCTTTTATCTATCAATCCAGATAATCCCCAGAAAAGGCTCATAGACAAGGTTGTTCAGGTATTGGATCAAGGAGGCCTGATAATCTATCCAACGGACACCTTTTACGGTATCGGTTGTGATCTTTTTCACAAAAGATCTATCCAGCGCATATACCAGCTTAAAAAGAGACCTCTGACAAAGCCATTTTCCTTTGTCTGTGCGAATTTAAAGGATATAAGTCTTTATGCCCAGGTTTCAAACCATGCCTACAGAATTATGAAGAGATCGCTCCCTGGACCTTATACCTTTATTTTAGAGGGAACCAGGCTGGTACCCAAGCTAATGCTCACAAAAAGGAGAACTGTGGGTATAAGGGTACCGAACAACAAGATCTGTTTAGCCATAGTAAAGGCTCTGGGCCATCCCATTATCAGCACCAGCATCCACCTTAATGAGCCTTTAGTAACCCATGATACCTATTCTTCTTTAATTGAAATGGTCATTGATGGGGGAGTTATCTCATATGAACCTTCCACTGTGGTCTCCTTGATAAACGATAGACCGGAAGTGATTAGAGAAGGGAAGGGGGAAACTAATTTTATCTAATCGGATACACTAAATTCTCCGTTCCACCTGTACTCAAATATCCCACAATGGCTATCAATTCTGTTGATAATAGAATCAATCAGATCTTTGAATATTAGATCCCACAAAAAAGATCTTCTTTTCTTCTCAGGATAGATCAATCTCACATCTCCCTTTATATGAGCCATCCTCTTGGCCAGATTAACAGCATCCCGGAAATTGCCAAGACGATCCACCAAGCCTAAATTCTTCGCCTCTCTACCTGAAAAGATCCTGCCATCAGCTATCTCAAGAACCTCTTCTATGGGCATATTCCTTCCTTTAGAGACAGCAGTTACAAATTGATTCCGGATATCTTCCAAAAGGTTCCCAATTAACTCTTTTTCCCTGTCTGTCATTTTTCGATTCGGCGAACCTATATCCTTGAACTCACCACTCTTCATCACCCGCATTTCTATCCCGATTTTGTTGAGAAGTTCTTCAACCCTGATGAACTCCATAAGTACCCCGATACTGCCAGTAAGGGTTCCGGGATTAGCGATTATTCTATCGGCCGCGGATGCAACATAGTAAGCACCAGAGGCAGCTAAAGATCCAAGAGAGGCAATCACCTTTTTCGTCTGTGCAGTTCTTTCTATCTCTATATATATCTCTTGTGAGGGACCTACTCCACCGCCAGGCGAATTTATCCTGAGAATTATAGCCTTAATTCGCTTATCATCCCTAAAAGCTATCAATTGCTCTGTGATTTTATCTGCATCCTTGATTACACCCTGGATGGGAATCACACCTATTTTATTGCCAAATGATAGAGAGGGCGTTAGATAAGGGAAGGAAAGAACGATAGCCATTACTGTGCCAAAAAAGAGGATAGCTACGCCCAGTATAATAATGACTAATGTAATAGGCTTATCCTTTTTAAGCATAATATTCTCCAGCCTTTGAGGGAAAAAATGTAAAAGGGATTATAAAGAGCCACCTATAAAGGCCACATGTTATGAGGGCTCGTTATCTTCTGTAGATTCCTTTTCCTCTGGTAGTGTATCAGCTGAATTGATTGTCTGTGAGCCTTTCTTCTCTGAATTATCTTCCCCTTCCTGAAGATTCAGGGCAGCATTGGCATCTATCTTCTCTTTAATAAGTATCCCAAAATTGGAGGTGACCTCTTTTTTCGTGCTATCCCTGTAAGTGTCATATATCTCTTTAACCTCCTTTTCTTGAAGCCTTTTTATGGAAAGGGCAATCTTTTTCTCCTCCTTGGAGACATTTACTACTAAGGCTTGAATAACATCATCGATCTGGAACTTCCCAAGAGGGGACTTGGATTTACTCTTGGTTATTTCTGATGAATGAACAAGACCCTCTATCCCTTCCTCTAATTCTAAAAATATACCAAAATCGGTTATATTGGTTACCTTTCCTGTAACCTTTGTGCCAACATTGTATTTTTCAGAAATCTCCTCCCAGGGGTTCTTGTTTAATTGCTTTATGCCCAATGAGAAACGTCCATTATCCTTATCTATGGACAGGACCTTTGCCTGCACTTCATCCCCTTTCTTATATAGCTCAGATGGATGCTTAATCTTTTTTGTCCATGAGATATCCGAGATGTGAACAAGTCCATCAATTTCCTCATCTATGCCGATAAATAACCCAAAATCAGTAATATTTTTTATACGGCCTTCAATAATTGTACCCACAGGATATTTTTCGTCAATTATATCCCAGGGATTCGGTTTTATCTGTTTCATCCCCAATGAGACCCTTTTGTTTCCGGTGTCCAGATTTAGCACTACCGCCTCAACCGTATCCCCAATGCTTACTATCTGGGAAGGGTGTCTGGCCTTTTTTGTCCAGGACATCTCTGATATATGGATCAAGGCCTCTACACCCTCTTCTATCTCTATAAAGGCACCATAATCTGTCAGATTGACTACCTGACCCATTACTTTTGCTCCAACGGGGAATCTGTTAGGTGCCTCGATCCAGGGATCGGGTTTTAGTTGTTTGAGCCCCAGGGAGACTCTCTCCTTTTCCTTATCAAAGCTAATGATCTTAATTGTTATCTCATCTCCTATCTTGTACATCGAAGAAGGGTGAGCAACCCTACCCCAGGACATGTCCGTTATGTGAAGAAGCCCATCTATACCACCAAGATCTACAAATAGGCCATAGTCAGTAATATTTTTGACTTGGCCCTTTACTGTTGCCCCTTCCTTTATAAGAGAAAGTGTCTTAACCTTCTCTTTTATCCTCTCGGCCTCAAGAATGGCCCTTCGAGAGACAATGATATTATTTCGCCTTTTGTTATACTTCAGAATCTTAAATTCCATTACCTGGCCTACTAAGGAATCAAGATCCCTGATAGGGTGAAGATCGATCTGGGAGCCAGGTAAAAATGCAGGAAGACCCATATCTATTGAAAGACCTCCTTTAACCCTGAAGATTACCTTTCCCTCAATAGTACCATCGTTGTTGTAAACATCCCTGATATGATCCCATATCTTTATTTTTTTGGCCTTTTCCATGGAAAGGATTACAATGCCTTCATCATCCTCTTTTCTTTCCAATACAACATCAACCTTATCTCCTGCTTTGGCTGTTATGTTTCCATCCGAACCCTTAAATTCCTCAATGGGGATTACACCCTCTGATTTATAACCAATGTCTACCAACACATAGTCCTCATCTATCTTGATAATCTCTCCTGTAATCAGCTCTCCCTCCTGAATTTGCCTCAGGCTCCGTTCATACATCTCTTCTATGCTGATTTCTGCTGAATCTTCTTTCTTGTTACTGCCACCATCAAGAGAATCAGGAATTTCCTCATCTTTACCTTCTGTCTCTAATGATATTGCCTTCTCCTTTAAATCCTTATTTTCTTCTCTTGTTTCATCTATTTGTTCACCCATTAACCTTTAACCCCCTTATAAAGAGATTTTTAAAATATAAATTTTTTTATAACAGAATTATTATTAAAATTCAACATCTTATTTTTTTATGCAAATTTTGGTATAGTCAGTAGTCCTTTGTCTCAGGGCCGCGTCATAAGGAAACATAACCTATTGATTATTAAGCTTCTTTTTGACGTGGCCCTGTCCTTTGCCTGTTGTCCATTGTATTTATATTTTTTAAACACTTAATATAGAGCATAAAAAAAATTAGCATCTTTCGAGAGCTCAAGCCAGAAAAACTTTTTATCTTCAACCGATATACTAACTTAGTTCGCTTCACTCACAATTGGAATGTTGGAATACTGGAATGATGGAATAATGGGCGATCTTGACAGAGAAGTTAATAAATGAAAAACTTACTTTTAGAAACAACATTCCAATATTCCATTATTCCATGTGCGAGGCAAAAACTCAAGCCTCAAAAAACTCCTTTAATTTCAATAAGTTGTAGAATTTCCGAGACGTTTTAATATTTTTTCAACAACCTGATTGGGATCTAATTTCGTAGTATCAATTATTTTTGCCTCTTTGGCTGGTCTTAGTGGAGATAGGCGCCGATTCATATCCTGATAGTCTCTCTTGATGAGATCTTTCTTTACCTTTTCCCTTGAAACAGGTTCTCCCTTTTTTTGCCTCTCCTGGAATCTCCGATTCACCCTTTCCTCTATTGATGCATCAAGATAAAATTTGTGCTTAGCTTCTGGAAATACAACTGTTCCCATGTCTCGACCTTCTGCCACTAATGGACCTTGAGAACCGATTTTTCTCTGCATTCCGGTCATTGCCTTCCTGACATTATCAATTGCCGAGACACTGGATGCCAATAAATCTATAAGGGGCTCCCTGATAGCTTCAGTAACATCCTCCTGTGCCAGATAAATCCTGGTTGAATCACACTTATGGATAAATCTTATATCGAGGCCGTTACATATCCTGGCTACCTCCTCTTCATCTTGCAACCCTATACCGGCCCTCCGGATAGAAAGCCCAACAGCCCTGTACATTGCCCCTGTATCGAGATAATGATAATTTAGCCTTTTAGCCAGAAGGCGACTAACAGTGCTCTTTCCGGACCCTGTTGGTCCATCTATGGTTATTATGTAACCCAATTTAAGAGAGGATCTTCTTCAGGGTTTTTATAAACCTCTCATTCTCTTCAGGTAGGCCCACATTTATCCTGATATAATCTTTCAACCCGAAGCTCTCCATAGACCTAACTATGACACCTTCCCTGAGCATGTGCCTGTATGTTTCTCTTGCCCCGAGGGGTGTCTTTATCAGGAAAAAATTTGTCTGTGTAGTCAGATATTCAAGGCCTATCCGATCTAACCGGGAATAAAGATATTCAAGACCATCCCTTATAAGGGTAAGTGTTCTCTCCACAAACTCATCATCATCAAGGGCGGATAAGGCCCCAACCTGGGCCAGATAATTTGCATTAAAGGGCTGTCTGACAAGGTTCATACCATCTATCATTATCTCAGAGGCAAATCCATAACCAATCCTGAGCCCGGCTAATCCATATGCCTTTGAAAATGTTCGGAGAACCACTAAAAGTGGATATGATTCCAATAATTCTACTGCGCTTCCAATGTTTGGATCTGTGGCAAATTCAATATATGCCTCATCTAAAACAACAACCACATCTGAGGGAAGGGAATGTAATAAACGGCAGACCTCCTGCCTTTTAAGGGCCTTTCCTGTTGGATTGTTAGGGTTGCTTATAAAAATGATCTTGGTCCTGGAGGAAACTGCCTCAAGGATAGCCGGCAAATCAATATGGAAATCTGATAAGGGCACCGTAACTATCTTTCCCACAAAACTTTCAACAACCTTTTCATATAATAAGAAGGTAGGCAGAGGAAGTATGACCTCATCACCAGGCGAAAGAAAGGTATGTACAACCAATTTGATAATCTCGTTTGATCCATTACCTAAAATAATTTTGCCCATTGGGACTCCGAACTTCTTTGCCAGTTTCTGTCTCAAGTAATAGCAGCTGCCATTGGGGTACCGATGGATATTATTGAGGTTATCTTTAATAGCTCTGATAGCCTTAGGTGATGGGCCTAAGGGGTTTTCATTTGAAGCCAGTTTTATAGAACCAGCTATTCCTGATTCTCTCTCAAGCTCCTCTATCGGTTTACCCGGTGGATAAGGGGTCATGCTTTCAATGCCTTTCCTCATTAATCCTTTCATATTGAATCTTCCTCTTCTTCCTTTTTATACAGATATAGTCAAATGGTTGAGTAGTTGAGTAGTTAATTAGTTGTTATTACTAAGATATTGAGCATAAGCAGGGAAATTGGACATTTGACTTTTGATCTCAGCTAACATATTGATATTATTGTCATTTCTTTACCACTCAACCACTCAACTATTTTCTACTTAACGAAGTCTGTTATAAAGGAAACGGGAGGAAAAGTAAACCATGTTGGGCTTTGCACAGGGCATTATGCCCCATGCGAAAAAGCGGATGATCTAATGCCGATCATCTCCGTGCTTTTAGACGATGAGCTCTAACAGGGGGCTGGGTTAAAAGTGTGGGTTCAAAAAATAAGCCTTTACCAGCAGAACAAGTGGAAACAAGAGACTATCTAAATCCTATTTCTTTGGCGGCTACGAGAGGTTTTGGCTAAAGGTCTGATTTTACTGGAAGTCCGCCTGCGGTGGAAGAGTTGAAGGCCTGTGAGTTATTGAAGAATTTTCAAGATCTTTCCAAGTTCTTCTTTAATTTCCCTTAATAAATTACTCGGTGGCATAGAGCTAACCTTCTTTCCATTCTTGAGCCTCCTCCTTACACCTTCTATTGTTAGTTTCTCTTCCCAGAGGAGTTTTTTTATCTCTCCAATAGTTTCAATATCCTCGCGTTGATAGATCCTCTGTCTTGAATCTGCCCTTTTAGGCCGAATAGCAGGAAACTCTGTCTCCCAGTAGCGTAGAACATAGGGCCTTACCTCGATTATCCGGCTTACCTCACCGATCCTGAAAAAACGTTTATTATCGGGGATATCCATTCTATGAAATGAGCTAAAATGAGCTAAAGTGCCTAATGCTGGCATAACAAACCCAAAAACCCAATAAACTCAATCCGTCTGTGGCGGGCCGTCTCTGAGGCTTCCACCTGTCTGCCGGCGAATTTCGTCTATTATCCCCTCATGAATCTTATTTACCTCATCGTCTGTCAATGTTCTTTTCTTAGACCTGTACCTAATCCTTACAGCCAGGGCCTTTTCTTGAGGGGCAATCTGTTTTCCCTGGTAAACATCAAATATATCTACGGATTCAACCAGGTCTTTTCCCCCCTCCTTTATAATACTTACGAGCTTGGCACTCTGTATAGAGCGATTGACTATGATAGAGATATCTCTTCTAACTGAGGGAAATCTGGCCAGGGGTGTAAATTTTTCCCCCCAGACAGCTAAGGATAAAAGGGGTTCAATACATAGTTCCAGGATATAGACTTTTTTTTCAACCCCATAGCCTTTCAAGGTATCTTCTGAAACCTTACCAATAGCGCCTATCTCGGAGCTGGAGCAAAAAATCCGGGCATATTCATGTGGGTCAAGTCCCTCTTTAGGGCTATCTCTTTTGTACTCGGCCCTCTCAATACCAAGCCCCTCCAGGATATTTTCTACCACACCTTTGATATCAAAAAAATCGGCCTCCCGGGGTGGCTGATACCACTCTTGTCCGGACCCAAGCCCGGTGATTAAGGCAGCAAGAACTTGCCTCTCCTGGGGCAATTCACCATCCCCTTTGATATATACCTTTCCCCATTCAAAGATCCGCAAATCATTCTGGCCCCTTAATGAATTTAACCTAACCGTAGAAAGTAGCCCGGGAATGGGGGAGGTCTTCATAACAGATTGATCTTGAGAGAGGGGATTTAGGATCTTTACAAAAGATCGCAGATCGCTTTTCTTTCCTGCTCCCATTATATCAGCAGATTTTGGGGAGATGAAGGAGTAGGTAATGATCTCTGTAAAACCCATACCCACCAACATGGCCTTAATCCGATCTCTGAAAACAAATTCAGAGATATCCCCTTCTGTTGGCCTGATGGCCGGAAGGGTAACCGGTATGTTATTATAGCCAATAAGGCGTGCAATCTCCTCAACCAGATCAGCCTCTCTGGTTATGTCCACCCTGAAAGACGGTGGACTGACTTCGATCTTGTTTTGATCAACTATCTTTACAGCCATGTTAAGGGAGGAAAGATGATCGGCCATCTCTTTTATATCAATACCGGTGCCCAGATGTTTATTAGCCCTATCAGCCTGTAATGTGATCCTTGGGGGAGACCATGGCCTTGGGTAACAATCTATGATTCCCCTGGCGATATCCCCCCCGGCCAACTGGGCACTAAGCATAAGAGATCTCCTTAAAGCAAGATCAGTTCCTTCGATATCAATATCCCTTTCAAAGCGATATGAGGCCTCTGTGGTGAGGGAAAGTCTCTTTGAGGAACGGCGGATCATGGTGGGATTAAAATAGGTTCTTTCTATCAGTACCGTAGTGGTATTTTCCGTTATCTCCGAATTAAGACCACCCATTATCCCTGCTAAGGCCACAGCTCCTTCCCCATCACATATAATCAACGTCTGATCATCCAGATACCTGGTCTGGTCATCCAAGGCGGTAAAGATCTGACCCTGTTCTGCCCTTTTTACCACTATTCGTCTGTCCTCCAACCGGTGGTAATCAAAGGCATGCAGAGGTTGTCCTGATTCCATAAGGACATAGTTGGTTATATCGACCACATTATTTATTGGTCTGATTCCAGAAATATGCAGCCTGTACCTCATCCAAAATGGAGAAGGACTGATTTTAACGTGATCCACCAAACCAGCTGTGTATCGAGGACAACCCTGGCTGTCGAGGATGGTCACATTAGTCATGTCCTCAATCGCCTTATCACTCTCTTCAATGTGGATCTCTGGCATCCTAATCTTTTTTTTAATCAAGGCCCCAATCTCCCTTGCAATACCCACTATAGATGCACAGTCAATCCGGTTGGGGTGTAGGCTGACCTCCAGAATCCAGTCTTCCAAATCCATGGCATCGGAAAGGGGCTGACCGGGTGTGAGATCACCAGGAAGGATCATAATACCGGTATGATCATCTGTCAGACCCATCTCATCCTCAGCCAAGAGCATTCCCTGAGATATTTCACCTCTTATCTTGCTCTCTTTGATGGGGGTGCCATCAGGAAGTGTTGTCCCTGGCAGGGCCAGGGGTACAATATCTCCCTTGCTGATGTTGGTTGCGCCACAGACTACAGACGCCTCTTCTTTTCCAGTATCTACCTGACAGACGGATAACCCATCAGCCCCGGGATGGGGCTTGATATCCAGGATCCTTGCTACCTTATATTCATTGAGGTTTTGGGCCTTATGTTCAAGGCCTTCAACCTCAAGGCCTGCCATAGTCAAGATTTCTGCTAACTCAGTTGGTGTTTGATCAATATCTATAAATTCTTTTAGCCAATTAAGACTAACCCTCACGTCTGATTGTCCTTTATTTAGTAAATGGTTGAGTGGTCAAATGTTTGAGTGGTTTGGTTTATACTATTCAACGACTTGACGACTTAACTGCTTGACCAAGAAATAATGATTCCTTAAAACTGCCCTAAAAACCTGATGTCATTTTCAAAAAAGAGCCTTATATCATCCAGCCCGGATCTAAGCATTGCTATCCTTTCAACCCCTATACCGAATGCGAAACCAGAGATACTCTCTGGGTCATAACCAACGATCTTGAAAACCTCTGGATCTACCATGCCGGAGCCAAGAATCTCTAACCAGCCGGTATAAGAGCAGGTCCTACAACCACCTCCTTTGCATATGACGCATTGAATATCGACCTCTGCACTGGGCTCAGTGAAAGGAAAGAAGCCTGGCCTGAAACGAAGACTGGTATTACGACCAAACATCTGATGAACAAAGGTGGTAAGTGTCCCCTTAAGATCGCCAAAGGAAACCCCTTTATCTACTAATAGCCCTTCTACCTGGTGGAACATTGGGGTATGACTGATATCTGAATCCGGGCGGTAAACCTTTCCTGGAGCCACTATGCTCACCGGTGGAGATTGTTTTTCCATTACCCTGATTTGCATTGGGGAGGTATGGGTTCTTAAGACAACATTATCAGAAATATAGAAAGTATCCTGCATCTCCCTGGCAGGATGATCCTTTGGCATGTTTAAGGCCTCAAAGTTGTAATAATCCAGCTCGACCTCCGGTCCTTCTACGACTCGAAAGCCCAAGGTTAAAAAGATATTGCATATCTCCTCTGTGATCTGGGTAATAGGATGTAAATGGCCTATGGGGGCTCGTCTCCCGGGAAGGGTTACATCCAGAGCATATACATCTTCTACATCTTTAGTGGTTAGAGAATCTAATACCAACTGGAATTCTTTAGCGAGCTCCCCTTTTATCTGGTTTGCAATCCTGCCTACGGTCTGTCTTTCTTCTTTTGGCAGCTCTCCTAGCCTCTTTAAAAGCAGGGTAAGGAGGCCTTTCTTACCAAGATACCGCTGTCTTATTTTTTCTATATCAGACCTTTCAGCAGCTGATTCCAGATCTTTTAAGGCCTTGGCTCTCAAATCAAGGATTTCATCCTTCAATTCAAAATCCCCTCTTGGATCTATTGCTTTACCATCTTGGCTATCTCTGAAAACCCTTGAGGATCGTTGACAGCCATTTCGGCCAGGATCTTTCTGTCTAATGCTATATCTGCGTTTTTGAGTCCCATGATTAATCTGCTGTAAGAAAGCCCATTTTCTCTAGCAGCAGCATTAATCCTGACTATCCAGAGCCTTCTAAAGTCACCTTTTCTCTTTTTCCTGTCGCGGTAGGCATACTGTCTGGATCTCATGACAGCTACAGTAGCGGTCTTTAAGAGGCTGCTTCTGCCAGCCCTGTATCCTCTGGCCTCCTTAAGGATCTTTTTTCTTCTCCTTCTGGATTGTGGTGTATTTGTTACTCTCGGCATATCTAATACCTCATAATTGAAAGTGCCTAAAGTGCCTAAAGTTAAGTAAGTGCCTAAAGTTAATATCTATTTCCCATAGCTCATTTTAGCTCACTTTTAACTTTAGGCACTTCACTTATAAGGAAGCAACCGTTCCACCTTTTTTATCTCTGTTTTGTCGAGTAGGGTAGATTTTCTTAAGTTTCTTTTCCTCTTAGATGACTTCTTGGTTAATATGTGGCTTGCAAAGGCCCTATTTCTAACCAGCCTTCCACCACCAGTCCTTTTAAACCTCTTTAGAGCTCCCTTTTTGGTCTTTATCTTAGGCATGATAGTTACCTTGCATGACTTAGTATTAATTAAACGTCTCGGAAATTCTACAACACATTGAAATTATAGGTCTTTTGTTGGCAATCGACTTATGCCAGCCAAATGGAATAATGGAGTATTGGGGCAAAGCCCCTAAGCTCTATGATCTATTTAGGCGAAAAATCTCGAGTTATGCAAAGGCCTCCCTATTTTGGCACAATTTGCATGGATATATCTTTTCCTTCCGTCTTCGGAGGTACATCTACAGTCCCAATGTCCTCAATCTTTTTGATGATCTCTTGTAGCATATTGAACCCTAAATCGGTATGGGATTTTTCCCTGCCCCTGAATATCATAGAAACCCTCACTCTATCCCCCTGAGCCAAAAATCTTCTTATATTCCTTATCTTCACACCTACATCATGTTCTGCAGTAATGGGCCTGAGTTTGATCTCCTTAAGGTGGCTTGATCTGGATTTGCCTTTTCCTTTTTTGGATTTCCCATACCTCAGTTTACCATAATCCATGATGCGGCAGACAGGAGGATCTGCATTCGGGGCAACCTCAACCAGATCAAGTTCTTTTTCCCTGGCTGCAGACAGGGCCTCCTCAATGGGGACGGAACCAATCTGTTTTCCATCAACTGAGATTAATCTGACTGTCTTGGCCCTGATTTGATTGTTAACCCTTACGTCCAGTCTTTTGCTAATAATTACCTCCTATTTTCTGATTCATCCCTTATTCTATCTATTAGTTCCTTTGGTGACATAGGTGGAAGATTGCTTCCATCCCTTAGTCTAATGGTTACATTACCGGATTCCATCTCTTTTTCTCCCACAACCAGCATGTAAGGGATCTTTTTAATCTGGGCCTCCCTGACCTTAAAGCCCAGTTTTTCATTCCTAAAATCCTTCTCTACCCTGATTCCTGCACTAAATAAGGTCTCCAATAGATCCTTCCCGTAAGGGATGTTTCGATCAGTGATTGTAAGAATAATGGCCTGAACCGGGGCAAGCCATAGAGGGAAGGCACCTGCATAGTGCTCAATCAAGACACCAAGAAAGCGCTCTATAGAGCCAAGTATTACCCGGTGAATCATTGCTGGCCTATGTTTTTCACCATCAGGCCCTACATAGGTCAGGTCAAATCGGTCCGGGAGTGCAAAATCGCATTGTATGGTAGAACACTGCCAGCTTCTTTCAAGGGCATCTTTAAGCATAACATCTATCTTTGGACCATAGAATGCCCCCTCTCCCTGATTTATTTGATAGGGAAGATTATATTCTTCTACTGCCTCTATTAAGGCCTTGGTAGCCTTTTGCCAATCCACATCGGTACCAATTGATTTTTTTGGCCTTGTGCTTATTTCAAGATCATAATCAAAACCAAAGATGGCCATTATGTCCCTTACAAAGTCAAGTATATTCTGAATCTCCCCCTTAAGTTGCTCAGGGGTACAAAGAATATGGGCGTCGTCCTGGGTAAATTGCCGTACCCTTATTAGTCCATGCAGTACTCCGGAGCGTTCATGTCGGTGAACGGTGCCTAATTCAAAGTATCTCTTTGGTAACTCTCGATAGCTTCTCACCTTGGAGGAATAGATAAGCATATGGGCCAGGCAATTCATAGGTTTTATGCCATAAGATTGATCTTCTATAGCGGTAAAATACATATTTTCTCTATAGTGCTCAAAGTGGCCTGATTTTTTCCATAATTCGGTCTTTAAAAGCTGGGGTCCTGCTACCATCTCGTAGCCCCTTTTAAGGTGTTCCTTTATCTCAAATTCCTCAATGATATGCCGAAGCATGGCCCCATTTGGATGGAATATCACCATGCCCGGACCAACATCATCCCTTATGCTGAAAAGATCGAGTTTCCTGCCCAGGATTCGATGGTCTCTTTTTTTTGCCTCCTCAAGGTTTTTGAGGTGAGCATTAAGCGAATCCTGGTCAGCAAATGCAATACCGTAAATCCTGCTCAACATAGCCTTACGTTCATCTCCCCTCCAGTATGCCCCAGCAACATTGGTTAGATGAAAGGCCTTTATTTTTCCTGTTGAAGGCAGATGGGGACCCCTGCAAAGATCCGTAAAATTTCCCTGCCTGTATATGCTCACCTTTTCCTCTGAAAGGTCCTCAATCAGCTCTACCTTGTAGTCTTCATCCTGGGAGCGAAAAAACTCAATTGCCTCACTACGTGGAATCTCAGTCCTGATAAAGGGAAGATCCTTCTCTATTATCTCAGCCATCCTTTTTTCAATAGTGGGCAGATCCCTGGCCTCAAATGCCCTCTTGTAGTCAAAGTCATAATAGAAGCCATTTTTAATGGCCGGACCTATTGTTACCTTTGTCTCGGGGAAGAGATCCTTTACTGCAAGGGCCATAACATGGGCGGCACTATGTCTCAGTATTTGAAGACCATCCTGGGAGTCTATGTAAACAGGTTCGAGTTCTGCTGATGAGTTAATCTCTGTTGAGAGGTCTTTAATCTCACCATTTATCTTGATAGCTGCCATCTTCTCCATGTTATCTATTCCTAAGGTCTTTAATGCCTGAAAGCCATTAAGGCCTTGGGCAGGGATCTCAACAGGAGGGGAGCCTTTTACATTTATTGTTATTAACCTTTTTTCCATGGCTTAATACCGGAGGTGAAAATAATACTTAGATGTCTTACTTTGGTTAGGCATACATATCCAAGGGTAAAAATACCATCTTTATCCATTTTGTTGCAAGTCTTTATTTTGCTAACGTCCGTGATCCGGTGTTAATAGTCAAATGTCCACTATCCTTTGGCATATCTCTTGATGCCCTCTTGATAGAGATCGTTTCCTTTTGTGTCATTAACTACTATTATTGGGAAATCCTCTACCTCTAATATCCTGATCGCTTCAGGTCCCAAATCAGCGTAAGCAACGATTTCCGCCTTCTTGATTGTTTTTGCAATGAGGGCTCCGGCTCCACCAGTAGCGCCAAAATAGAGCGCCTTGAATCTCTTCATGGCGTCAATAACACTCTGTGAGCGATTACCTTTACCAATCATCCCTTTTAATCCAAGCTCGATCAATCTTGGGGAATAAAGATCCATCCTGTAACTGGTGGTGGGCCCGGCAGAGCCGATAGGCTTTCCGGGCTTTGCTGGTGTAGGCCCGACATAGTAGATTACCTGGCCTTTTATATCAACTGGGAGCTCCTTTCCCTCCTTGATAAGCTCAAACAGCCTTTTATGGGCAGCATCCCTTCCAGTCAGTAAGACGCCGTTTAATAATACCTTATCTCCAATATTTAAATTCTCCACATCTTCAGCAGACAATGGAGTTGTTAGTCTTATTTGTTCGGACATCCTCTCCTCCAATCTTTTGCTGTTTGTTGGGTTTGTTGCGTTTATTGGGTTCAAAACGGACAACGGACAATAAACAACGCACAACAAACATTAATACTATATAGTGCCTGAACGAAAAGTCATGTTCAGGCAAAATCCGAATACCCGCCTGCCATGCAAAGTACTTAGGGATAGAGCAATAGCCGTGGCTATAGCATTAGCTTCAAGATATTGCCCTGAACCTACAAAAAGGCATTGCGGGCAGGTCGAAATTCGAAATTCAAAACAAATCCGAATACTAAATGACAAAATGACCTAAACTAACACCTTGGAAATTTGATGTTTTTGTCATTGGAGCATTTCTATTTTTGTCATTGTTTCGTATTTCGTGCTTCGGATTTCGAATTTTTGACCGAAAAAACAGGGTTTTCGGTCAAGCATTATATAGATACTTGAAACTCGAAACTTGGTATCTTTTATTGCTTACTGGTTGCGTTTATCCAGTAGCCAGTTTCAATTTTCAATTTTCAAATATCAAATAACTGCTTCCTTGTGTCTGGCTGCATGACATTGGATATTTACCGCTACAGGTAAGCTCGCAATATGGCATGGCTCAATTTTCAAAAATACATCAAGTGAGGTAGTATTTCCTCCATATCCCATGGGACCGATGCCCAATCTATTGATTCTTGTTAAGATCTCCTCCTCAATCTTTGCCAATTCCGGATCAGGGTTTCTATTTCCGATTTTTCTTAAGAGTGCTTTTTTGGCTAAGATCGCTGACCTTTCAAAGGTTCCTCCAACTCCAATGCCGATGATAGTCGGGGGGCAAGGATTGGAGCCAGACTCTTTTACCCTCTTTACTACAAAGTCTTTAATTCCCTCAATACCTGCTGCCGGGGTAAGCATATCAACCCTACTCATATTCTCGCTGCCCCCTCCTTTGGGTGCAAAGATAATCTTTATCTTATCTCCCGGAACAATTTGCAGGTGCATTATAGCTGGGGTATTGTCACCTGTGTTTTTTCTGGTAAAGGGATGACATGCAGATTTTCTTAAATAACCTTCCATATATCCTTGCCTTACTCCCTCATTGATTGCATCCCCTAAATCACCGCCTGTGATATGAACATCCTGACCAATTTCTATAAACACCACAGCAAGCCCGCAATCCTGGCACATAGGAACCTTCTCTTCCCGAGCGATCCTGGCATTCTCTATCAATTCCTTAAGGACCTCTCTTCCTGTTCCTGAGTCTTCTCTTTCTATAGCATGGTTAAAGGCAAGAAGGACATCATCCCCAAGATTATAATTTGCATCTATGCACAAAATTTTGACTACCTTGATGATTTCCCTGGTAGAAATCTCCCTAATCATTTTTATCTCCTAACTATATGGGCTGATTGCAATGAATCTAAGGCAAAGGTTATCTATTTACGGGGAATTCTTAGCTGCCATAGCCTCCTCATCTCCATTATTTCTTGCCTTCCAGCTATCCCCCAGATATTGATTATAGATGGCCTTTCCCTCTTCTCTCTCTTATAGCCCTCTTCTTTTTTAAGATCGGAGTCTATTTCATTGGATCCAGCTGCCTTCAAATCCCTCTCTTCCACCATAATTGATCTCCTTTCTCCCACTCCTAAACCGGGATATTCCCGTGTTTCTTGGCAGGCCTTGTTTCCCTTTTTGTAGTAAGCATCTCTAAGGCATCTATAATCCGGGTCCTGGTATCCTGCGGTAGGATAACTGCATCCACAAATCCCCGAGATGCGGCGATGTATGGATTGGAAAAGTGATCCCGATACTCGGTAACCTTCTCTTCCCTCTTTGCTGTGGGATCGGATGCCCCCTTTATCTCCTTTCTATGAACAATCTCTGCTGCTTGTTCAGCCCCCATGACGGCAATTTCAGCAGTGGGCCAGGCAAGGACATAGTCACTCCCTAAAGGCTTACCGCACATAGCAAGAAAGGCTCCTCCATAGTCTTTCCTGGTTATTAAGGTTACCTTTGGCACGGTAGCTTCACTATAACACCAAAGAAGCTTGGCGCCATGCCTTATAATACCTCCCCATTCCTGGCTGCTTCCAGGTAAATAACCAGGTACATCGACTATAGTAAGGAGGGGTATATTAAAGGCATCACAGAACCTAATGAATCTGGTTGCCTTGTCTGAGGCATTGATATCAAGACAGCCAGCCAGGAATCTTGGTTGATTTGCAATGATCCCTACTGTTCTCCCGTTGAGTCTGGCAAAACAGATAATCATATTTTTGGCATAATGCTCATGGGGCTCAAGGATCTGAGCCTTATCCACAATGGAGCGGATAATATCTTTCATATCATAATAGGTCCTCGGGTTATCAGGGATGATAGTATCAAGCATTGGATCAGTCCGATTATGGTCATCTCCTGAATCCACCACCGGGGGGTCTTCCATATTATTCGATGGCAGATAGGTGAGTAATTCCTTAATCCTTCCTATACATTGGGCATCGCTATCACATGCAAAATGTGCAACACCACTTTTTGTGTTATGCACCATAGCTCCACCCAGATCCTCAAAGCTTATATCCTCACCAATAGTTGCCTTAATTACCGCTGGACCGGTGATGAACATATAGCTGCTTTTCTTTGTCATAAATACCCAATCGGTCATAGCAGGAGAGTATACTGCGCCTCCGGCTGTAGGGCCCATAATGGCTGAGATTTGGGGAATCACTCCAGAGGCACAGGAGTTCCTGTAGAATATGTCACCATAGCCAGCAAGGGAATCTACCCCTTCCTGTATCCTGGCCCCTCCCGAATCATTGAAACCAACAATGGGGGCCCCGGTCCTGAGAGCCAGATCCATAACCTTACATATCTTTTTGGCATGCATCTCCCCCAATGTACCGGCCACAGAGGTGAAATCCTGGGAAAATGCATATACCAGCCTTCCATCTACAGTACCGTGGCCAGTGACCACCCCTTCTCCGGGAATAAATGTCTTAGGCATATCAAAGTCGGTGCAGCGATGTCTGACAAACATATCTAGCTCCCGAAAACTGCCGGGATCAAAGAGTAGATCCAGTCTTTCCCTCGCAGTCAGCTTACCCCTCCCATGCTGCTTCTGGATCTGTTTTTCTCCCCCCATGGCAAGCTCTTTTTCTTCCCTCTCTTTTAACTCTTTAATCTTATTTGCAGAGGTATCCATCAAGTTTTCCTTTCCATAGACTTGTAATGACTAAAATAGCAGAATGATAGTTATCTCTGGTATGCATGTAAAGGGAAAAGTTGAGTAGGCCAGGAGAATTTCACCCCTCGGATAAATACCTCTTAATCAGAAATATGGGACATAGTGAAAAACTGAGTGGAATTTGTCACCTATTATTATCCGAAAGATAATTTGTCAAAGCTTTTATATTTTTATCTCTGAGGGATGAGAAAAAGGGATTTTGGTTGTAATTATTTGAATCCAATGACAAATCGAAATATGAGAAGACGTGTTGAAAAATTGGAGAAAAAGATGTATAAGAGTCAAAAGTAGACTTTTTATGAAAATTCTTGATTGTGAACAGAAGATTCTCACACAAACTCTCACACGGCAAAAGAATAGGGTTAACCACAATTGGATAACCCCTTGATTTTATTGGTGAGCCGTCAGGGAATCGAACCCCGAACCTACTGATTAAGAGTCAGTTGCTCTACCAGTTGAGCTAACGGCCCATATATGTTATTATATATGCGCCCGGCAGGATTTGAACCTGCGGCCTACGGGTTCGAAGCCCGGCGCTCTATCCAACTGAGCTACGGGCGCTTATAATTCTTTTGCTCAATTACTGAATATTCACTAATAACTCATTAACAGGTATATATTTTTCTGTCAATATTGAATTTTTAAAATATCCTTGACATTAGCCTGAAATTTCTTTAATTAAATAATCTTCAAAGATAGTACTTAATTTTCAATAGACCTTATTTTTTATATTGTAGTTGAAAATAGCCTTATTAGTGGAATCGGTTGAAATGAAAACCTTTGTTGCCAAAGAGCATGAGATAGAAAAAAAGTGGTATCTGATAGATGCCAGAGATAAGATCCTGGGAAGGTTGGCCAGCGAAATAGCCATTCGCCTAAGAGGGAAGCATAAGCCTATCTTTACACCTCATATGGATGCCGGTGATTATATAGTGGTTGTTAATGCAGACAAGGTTATTTTAACAGGAGGCAAATTAGATAAAAAGATCTATTATCGCCACAGTGGTTATGTGGGTGGGCTAAAAAAGACCACGGCTAAAGAGATGCTTTTGAGGAGACCAGAAAACCTTATTAAGCTCGCTGTAAAGGGGATGCTGCCTAAAAATAGCCTCGGAAGAAGGCAATTAACTAAACTGAAGATATATGCTGGCCCAGATCATCCTCATCAAGCCCAAAAAGCAGAGAAATTGGAGGTTTAAATGGCGGAAGAAAGATATTACGCTACAGGTAAAAGAAAGACCTCGATAGCAAGGGTCTGGATGCGATTAGGTGATGGAAATATCATTATAAACAAGAGATCAATAGATGAATATCTGACTTCCGAGACAGCTAAGATGATTGTTGCCCAACCTCTTGAGCTGACAAATACCATGGGCAGGTATGATATTACAGTAAATGTTAAAGGAGGAGGATTCTCCGGTCAGGTTGGGGCCATTAAGCATGGCATAAGTCAGGCCCTTCTAAAGATAAGTCCTGAATTCAGGCAGCCTTTAAAAAAGGCGGGTTTTCTAACCAGGGATTCCCGAATAAAGGAACGCAAAAAGTATGGACAGCGATCTGCCAGGGCGAGATTTCAATATTCAAAGAGATAATCAGGATATCCGGATAATTATTTTATAAGGGAGGGTTATTTGCCCTCCCTTTTTTGTTTAAAATGACAAGAACCATTGCTTTAATCATGGTAGTAGCTTACTCCAGGATTCAAAGAGTGAGTTTATCATGCGAAGCCATATCGATTAGGGCCAGTATACTCAACGGGCCAGCCCCTATTTTGGGTGAACGTTTAGTAGTGCTGAGGGAATAGGTTGTGGTAAATAGAGAGGAAAAAAAAAATATAAAATTAGCTATTACCTATGACGGAACCGGCTATTTTGGATGGCAGCGCCAGCTTCATAAGCCTACCATACAGGGGACTATCGAGGAAAAAATAAAGATCATGGTAGGGAAATCTGTCTCCCTTATTGCCTCCGGAAGGACAGATGCTGGTGTTCATGCTCTACATCAAGTAGCAAATTTCAGGGTTTCCTGCACCATAACTCCTCTTATCTTCCTAAAAGGCCTTAATTCTCTTCTTCCCGATAGTATTATTATTAAGGAAGCCGAGTATGTCCCTATTGATTTTCATGCCAGGTATAATGCAAAAAGTAAGGTCTATGAATATAGAGTTGATAACGAGAGACTCCAGTCCCCCTTTCTCAGGCATTATGTGTGGCATATACCCCGGCTACTCGATTTGCAGGCCATGGAGGAATGCTTGGAGATTATTAAGGGAGCCCATAATTTTTCTTCTTTTTTTTCTGCCGGGGATGGGAAGATTGATCCAGTAAGAAACATGATTCAGGCAGAACTTAAAATCCGGAAAGGTAATCTCTTGAGCTTTAATTTTGAGGCAAATGGCTTTTTAAGGCATATGGTCAGGAATATCATGGGAACAATCGTTAAGGTAGGCCTCGGGGAAATCAGTATCGCTCGTTTTAGTGAGATATTGGAGTCAAAAGACCGGCAGAAGGCTGGAGCCAAGGCTCCAGCAGGAGGGCTATATTTGAAGGATGTAAGATATTGAATGCAGGGATTTTTTACTATTAAGGGTCCTGATAAATGGTAGAGGATTCCCCTAAATTAATTATTATAAGCGGGCCAACCTGTTCAGGAAAGAGCGTGTCGGCCATTGAATTAGCCCAATTACTTGGTGGCGAGATAATTAATGCAGATTCCATGCAGGTTTATAGGGGAATGGATATAGGTACAGCCAAGATTCCCTTATCTGAGAGGAAAGGAATCCCCCATCACCTCATAGATATCGTTAATCCTGATCAAGAATTTAATGCCGCATTATTTTGCCTTCATGCCCTTCCAATAATCAAGAATCTCCATGTAAAAAAAATACCTATTATTGTGGTTGGTGGGGCAGGGCTTTATGTTAAGGGCCTTTTGGGAGGCTTTTTTAAGTGTCCGCCATCCAAGCCAGAATTAAGACAGAACTTATGGGAGGAAGGTGAAAAGAGAGGCCCATCCTTTCTTTATCAAAGATTATCATGGCTTGATAGGAAAGCGGCAGACAGTATACACCCAATGGATAAGGTCAGAATAA
Source organism: uncultured Desulfobacteraceae bacterium (assembly GCA_964569645.1). GTDB lineage: Bacteria > Desulfobacterota > DSM-4660 > Desulfatiglandales > B25-G16 > JABXJZ01. Next base: position 24,008 of record CAZMUW010000002.1, read on the forward strand.
TAAGGGCATTAGAGGTAATTCATCTTACCGGATGCCCCTTTTCCGAGCTTACCAGGAAGCATGGGTTTTCTGATAGGAGATTTCTCACGCTAAATCTTTCTCTGAAGGTTGACAGGCAGATTCTTTACAATAGGATTGACAGACGGGCCATGTCAATGATTGACTCAGGTCTCATTAGTGAGGTTAAAGGACTTCTTAAGATGGGATATAGTCCGGAGCTCAAGCCAATGCAGGCTATTGGTTATAGACACATCATAGGTTATCTCAAAGGTAGATGGAATCTTGACGAGGTGACCAGGCTCATTCAGCGGGATACAAGGCGGTATGCAAAGAGACAGCTTACATGGCTAAGGGCTGATCCTGACATAATCTGGATGAATCTGGATGAAAAGCCAGGCATAATCAATAAGGTAATGGGATTTATGCAAAGGCTTGACCTTTTATAGTGTTTCAGGTAAAATTGGACAGAATTCAGTCAAGTTAAGTGCCTAAAGTTTAAAGTGCCTAAAGTTAAAGGAACAAAAATGACC
>CAZMUW010000003.1:0-20997 GCA_964569645.1 uncultured Desulfobacteraceae bacterium
TAGTCCCCCCTCTATGCCTCCCCAAGAAGAGAGGACTTATGGGTAATAGTTAGCTTGAAGGGGGAGGGTTAGGGTGGGGGTGAACGATTACCTATTTTATTACCTTTCCAGTCCTTTTTAAAGCGGTAGATAATTTCATTCTCTTTTGCTAAACCCAACTCCTTGCGAGCTACTGACTCGAAGTATTTTTGGTCTTCCTTAAGTCTTCTAATCTCAACAGCAAGTAGTCTATTCTTTTCTTTAAAATTCCTTATAATAGCTAAACATCTTTCTTTCCCTTTTTGCATCTTATACAGGTCTGTTAATCCATGCCGTCCAAGGTTGACCCAGGCTAACAAAAGGGCAGCAACAAAAGAAATGATCAAAATATAAGTAAAATATTTTTTTTCAAAAAACACCAAATTTAAAAAACCCTTTCTTCCCTCCACTGGGCAGCTATAATAATGGAGGTAACCCCGGCTTTCTTGGCTAAATCCATTATCCTGACAACATGGCCATGTTTAACATCTCGATCGGCTTGCAAAATAAGGTTGATCTTTTTTTGTTCAGTATTCCCTTTAAGTCTAAGATAAAGATCCTTTAAAGTCACTTTTTCATTTTTTAGATAACAATTTCCTGTTTTATCTATAGCCACAATCAAATTATCAACTAATTGATCTGATCCTCTTTCAGTAATATCAGGCAATCTAATATCAATACCTGACATAATCTCAAGGTGAGAGGTTAACATAAAAAATATAAGAAGTAAAAATACAATATCTATTAGAGGGGCAATGCTTATACCAAGACTGATTTCTTCTCTCTTTGACTGACTAAAGCGCATTATTTTTGCTATCCTCAATGGTTTCCACAAGCCTGATAGAATTTTCCTCCATTTCAAAGATGAGGATCTGGGACTTATCTATAAGAAAACGATAGGCGACCAGTGTGGGTATAGCTACAAGTAGGCCTGTGGCAGTTGTGATTAGGGCCTCAGCAATGCCTCCCGCAAGAGGTGCAGGGCCAACAACACCATGAGCAGAGATAGCATTAAAGGTTTTTATCATACCTGAAACTGTTCCAAGTAAGCCAAGCAATGGGGAGAGGTTAGCAATAGTTAACAAGGCTCCTATATTTCTCTCCAATATAACACCCTCTCTCCTTCCCTTCTCTTCTATGGCCTCTTTAACCAACCACATCCCTCTGCCAGCATTTTTAAGGCCTGCAAGAAAAATCCTGGCAATTGAAGAGCTATCTCCTTGGCAGAGGAATATCGCCTCTGCTATCTTATTCCTTTTTACATGCTCCTCTATCTTAAAAATAAAGTCCTTTGGTATGATCAATTTTCGCCTCAACACCCACAACCTCTCCATAGATATAGCAAGGGAAACAACAGAACAAAATAGGATAGGATACATAAAGGGTCCACCTTTAATGACAAGTTCAATCAATCTGTTCCTCCCGGAAATATATGCCTAAGATATTTCCCTCTTTCGTATTTAAGTTGAAAGCCCAGGGTTGAGTGGATATAGGGCTTCGACTGAGCTCAGCCGAAGTCTGAATAAGTTCGTAGTCGAACTTATGAATCGAAGGACTTAGATCCAACTGAATGAAATTTTCTTTCCTCTGAAAGCTCCAGACAGGTTAAACAATTTCCATAAACGGCTCCAGTATCAATACCTATCTTATTTTTCATGACCATAGGTCTATTAAATGGGGTATGCCCAAAGATAACCACCTTGCCAAAATCATAATCAGCATAGATAAATTCGTCTCTAATCCAAATCATATCAAAAAGATCCTGATCCTCAATCCTTATGTCAGGGCGAAAACCAGCGTGAACAATATAGTATTGCTCAAACTCTATCATAGGTAAAAGTGAGGAAAAAAAGTCAAGATGAGAAGATGGAATAAGTGGATCCTTCTCGCTTTGCCTCACTTCCTTATAGCTTCTAAGTGTAGAAGTACCTCCGTTTAGCAGGAAGTTCTGGGAATTGATGCCTGATAAATAATCAAGAAACATCTGCTCATGATTTCCGATAAGACATTCAACTAAGGGGGAATCCTCTTTTAATTTTAAAATAAAGTCGACAACACCTTTAGCATCTTCCCCTCTATCAATATAGTCTCCAATAAAAATGAGTCGATCATTGGATGGGTTCCATTCTATTTTATCAATAAGCCTTTTTAGCATCTCTAAACAACCATGAACATCCCCAACAACAAAGGCCTTTCCTCCACTCATAAAATTACCTTTTAAAAACCCAAAGTAATACTGATAGATTTTCAGTCATTATATAAAAGGCTTTTAATAAATAATCAAGTGATATATGTTTTAGCAGACTCGTTTTTCTAAACTTAAGAGGTTTACCACTTTGGATGCTTTGAACAGGGCTTTAAACCTCACTCAAACCTATTGGTTTTCTCTCTACCGGGGTAAAGATTCATGTCAAAAATAGTTTTAGTTCTGGCAACCCATAATAAAGGTAAAAAGAGAGAGTACGAATTATTTTATAAGAAATTTCCTATAGAGATCAAGGGGCTTTCTGAATTTAAAAGGATCCCTGAATTCGAAGAAGAGGGAAGGACATTTAAAGAAATTGCTATAAATAAGGCCCAATTTGCATCAAGAATACTTGATGTTCCTGCCCTGGCCGATGACTCGGGCCTTGAAGTGGAGGCCTTAAATGGAGCGCCAGGTATTCTTTCGGCGCGGTATTCTGGAGAATCAGCCGGCGATTATCAAAACAACCGTAAACTTCTTGAGGAAATGAGAGGAAAAGAGAATAGAAATGCCACCTTTGTTTGTTCTATTGCCATAGCCAGACCATCCGGGCAGGTTTTGACTTATACTGGAAGATGCTCCGGGATAATCTTAAATGAGCCTGAAGGGACAAATGGCTTTGGATACGATCCCCTTTTTTATTATCCTCCCTTTAGAAAGACATTTGCACGGCTATCAGTTGACGAGAAAAATAGGGTAAGTCATAGGGGGCAGGCCATGGGAAAATTAAAGGATGATTTTAGGAAGGTTTTGATTTGGTTGGAAGACAGACAAGGTGGTCTACATATTTATTCTTGACCTCTAAAAAATTTCTAAAATAAAATATCCTCTTTATTTTGAAAAATGATATATCTATGAATCATACAGCCGAAATTGAAGAAGAGGCTATGCTACATGATATAGCCTCAATGCTTAAGGCTTTTGAAAAAGAAAGAGGTAATCTTATACCTATCTTACAAATGATTCAGGAAAAACACCGATACCTCTCCCCCCTGGCCCTACAAATGGTGGCCAAATATCTTAGAATGTCTGCCTGTGATGTTTATGGGGTGGCTACATTTTACAATCAGTTCAGGTTTTATCCTCCAGGTAAACACCAGATTAAGGTCTGTCTTGGAACAGCCTGCCACGTTAGAGGTGGTGATATAATCCTGGAAAATTTTGAACGCAAGCTTGAGATCAAGGCTGGTGAAACCACCCCAGACAGGGAATTTAGCATTGACAGGGTAGTCTGCGTAGGATGCTGTGCCCTGGCCCCTGTTGCCATAATTGATGATGCAGTTTATGGACATATGGCCCCAAGCAAAGTAGTGGGACTTATCCTCGGTTTCGAGATAGAAAAAGAACGAGAAAAAAGAGAAAAGCAGCAAAGTGAATCAAAACAGTAAGGAAAAATTAAACAAAGTATTTGCCCCCATAAAGGAGGAAGCAGATAGACGCTTCAAGGATATAAAGGGAGATAATAGTCAAAATATCTTCATTGGTATGGCTACATGTGGCCTGGCATCAGGTGCAATAGAGGTGAAGGCTGCATTTGAAGAGGCCCTGACAGAGAGAAAAATCGATGCCCATATTATTCCTGTAGGCTGTCTTGGTCATTGCTACGCAGAACCACTTGTCATAGTTGATAAGCCCGGATTCCCACCCATCCTTTACCATGATGTAACACCTGGAAAGGCAAGATTGCTGGTAAAGGCCTTCTTAGAAGAAGGTGACCCGGTTTTTGAGCAAGTGTTAGGGGCCATGGAAGAAAATGACATAATACCCTCGGTCATGGAATTCCCGCGGTTTAATCGGGAAAAAAGGGTGGTTATGGCCAACTGCGGTTTAATTGACCCGGAGGATATCTATCCGTACATTGCAAAGGCAGGATATTCGGCCCTTGTCAAGGCACTCACATTAGAACCGGAGAAGATCATAAATGAGATTAAAGAATCAGGTCTTAGAGGGAGAGGAGGCGCAGGTTTTTTAACTGGCATAAAGTGGCAATTAGTACGAGATGCCAGGGAAGAGGATAAGATCGTTATATGTAATGCAGACGAAGGAGACCCAGGTGCATATATGGATAGGGCTATAATTGAAAGCAATCCCCATCAGGTTATTGAAGGTATAGCCATCAGTGCCTATGCAGTGGGAGCTGAAAGAGCGATCATTTATGTCAGGGCAGAATATCCCCTCGCTGTGAAAATAATTAAAAAGGCAATTGAACAGGCAAAAGAGATAGGGCTATCAGGAAAAGGGATACTGGGCACAAACTTTGGTCTGGACATAACAGTATTTCAGGGTTCAGGGGCATTTGTTTGTGGAGAAGAGACAGCCCTTATGGAGTCAATTCAAGGTAAGAGAGGAATGCCTCAACCAAGGCCACCCTACCCTGCCCAAAGAGGTCTGTGGGGAAAGCCAACTGTAATAAATAATGTTAAATCCATGGCATCAATACCACCCATAATAGAGAATGGGGCTAAGTGGTATAGAGGGATTGGTACAGCTAAAAGCCCTGGGACAGCGATATTCTCTGTGGTGGGAAACATTATACATGCCGGCTTAGTAGAAATCTCCATGGGGGTTACCCTCAGGACCCTTATCTTTGATATCTGCGGAGGTATCTCAAATCAAAAGAAATTTAAGGCAATTCAGATTGGTGGCCCTTCCGGAGGGTGCCTACCAGAGTATTTTCTTGATACTCCCATTGATTTTGATTCTCTAACACAAGCTGGGGCAATGATGGGGTCTGGCGGTATGGTGGTCATGGATGAGGATGCGTGCATGATAGATGTAGCCAGGTATTTTCTTGACTTCACCCAAAAGGAGTCATGCGGGAAATGTACGTTCTGTAGAATAGGGACCAGACACCTTCTGGATATCTTAGAGAGGATAACAAGAGGAGAAGGCCGGGAGGACGATATCAAACTGTTGGAAAACCTGAGTATAGATATAAAGGAAGGCTCCCTGTGTGGATTAGGGAAAACAGCTCCCAATCCAGTTTTAACAACCCTTAAGTATTTCAGAGGCGAATACGAGGCGCATATCAGGGAAAAACGATGCCCTGCCATGATGTGCAGGACATTAATAGCATATTATATCGATTTAGATACATGCGCCAGGGGCTGTGATGCCTGCGTTGGAAGCTGCCCAACGGAGGCAATCTTTACTACTAAAAATAGAAAGAAGGGAGTTGACCAAACATTGTGTGTTAAATGTGGAGAATGCATGTCCTCTTGTCCACCTGAGTATGATGCTGTAAGAAAGGTTTCCCCTCCTGAGCTGGCACCTAAGATTGAACGTCCAAAGGAAGGATGATCCATAGTTAAATTAATAGTCGATAACAAAGAGATTGAAACCGAAGAGGGAGTAATTGTTCTTCAGGCTTGTTTAGACAACGAAATCTATATCCCTAATATCTGCTATCTAAAGGAGATGGATAATCCACCAGGGTCATGCAGGCTGTGCTTTGTTGAGATTGATGGATATAATCAGCCTGTCACCGCATGTACAGTAAGGGTGAAGGAAGGGATGGTGGTCAGGACCAATACAGAGCATGCAAGAAGATTGCAGAGAACTGCCCTTGAGCTTCTTCTCTCTATTCATCATGTGGATTGTCGGAATTGTTCCGCCAATAAAAGATGTGAGCTGCAACGCATTGCAAAGTTTTTACATGTGGGCCTAAGGCCAAAGAGGCTTGAAGAGCTTGAGAGAGAGGTAGAGGTAGAACAAAACCACTCTTGCTTAGAATATGTTTATAGCAGGTGTGTTTTGTGTGGTAGATGTGTCTTTGTATGCCAGAGAAAAAATGGTCAATCTATGTTAAGCTTTGCAAGAAGGGGGCTTGATACAGTGATAAGTTTCTTTGGCGAGAAGGATAGTGCCAGGACTACCTGCAAGGAATGTTGTGATTGCGCAGAAATCTGTCCTGTTGCCGCCCTTATAAAAAAATGAGTTAGAGTGCCAAAGTTTAAATTTTAACCTGCAACAACAGATAAGATAACTTAAATTGAGGTAGTTAGCTGCTTAAATAGTAGGCAGTAAGCAGTAGGCAGCAAAGAACTCTTTATTCCTTACTGTATACTTCTTAACCAGGAGGCGGTCTTAAGATGATAAAGGAAAATGTCAAGCGCCTGTTGGGTGAGCTACCAGAAGGTGTCACCCTGCTTGCAGCTGCTAAAGAAAGAAGGGCTGATGAAATATCTGAGGCAATAAAGGCTGGCATTAAAATCATAGGAGAAAACTATCTCCAGGATACCCTAGAGGTAATTAATGAAGTAAAAGAAAAGGCCGAATGGCACTTTATTGGACATCTGCAGACGAATAAGGTAAAAAAGGCAATTGGTATCTTCGATATGATCGAATCCGTTGACTCCCTTAGATTGGCCAAAGAGATAGAAAGATGTTGCAAGAGGCGGGATAAGATCATGCCTATATTGATTGAGGTCAACAGCGGTGAGGAAAATCAGAAATACGGAGTCGCCCCAAAGGATGTAGCGCAACTAATAAGAGAAATATCTTCCTTTAGCTATATAAAGATCATGGGCCTAATGACCATGGGACCCAGATTCGGAGATCCAGAGGAATCACGCCCTTACTTTAGAAAAACAAGGGAGATATTCGAACAGATTAAGGATCTTCGCTTACCAAATATAGAGATGAAATATCTTTCCATGGGCATGACAAATTCTTACAAGATTGCCATAGATGAGGGGGCAAATTTAGTAAGGGTAGGAACCAGGATATTTGGAGAAAGGACAGGAAGGTATAATTGAGATATGCTGCTAAAGAAATGAAACGACTTATGGGTAAGGCCATCTACAATTTTCAAATGATTGGGAATGGAGATAGGATATTGGTGGCTGTTTCAGGCGGTCAGGATAGTTTATCACTTTTATGGCTGCTAAGAGAGCGCTTAAGAAGGATACCTATTAAGTATAATCTTATAGCGGCTCATGTAAGCTTAGGATTTGAACAAGATACAGGGAGAAGGATGGATGACTTTTTCAATGGAAACGGTTTTGATTTCTGCATTATCGAAAGTAGATTTGGACCACTTGCCCATTCAAAAGAAAACAGGGAAAATCCATGTTTTCTCTGCTCACGCCTAAAAAGAAAGGCCATATTTGAAAAGGCGGCAGAACTTGAATGCAAAAAGATAGCATTTGGACATCATAAAGATGATTTTATAGAGACATTCTTTTTAAACCTCTTTTTTGCAGGATCGATAGATACGATACGGCCTGTACAAGAGTTATTTAATGGAAGACTTACCATCATAAGGCCCCTTTATCTATTAAGCGGCAGTATTATCAAAAGATATGCGGATGAGATGGGATTTCCGGAGATAGATAGCGGCTGCCCTACAGCAAAATCATCAAAGAGGGCACAGATCAGGTCCCTGCTCTCAAACCTTTATCAAACAAATAAAAAGATAAAAGGAAATATATTTAATGCAATACAAGGCATAGAAAGAATTAAAGGATTAAAGGATTGTGGATTGTGAATTTAGAAACCTTCAACCATTCACTTCAGGCACTTAATAAGAAGTAGGCAGTAGGCAGTAGGCACTTAGAGCTTTAGCTCACTTTAGGCATTTAAAATGAAATTAGGTATCATTGGACTGCCTCAATCAGGGAAGCTTACAATCTTCAAGGCCCTGACTGGTGCAGGGGGAATAAAGAGTGAGGAGAGGATCAAGAAGGGAGATCAGCTTATTGTAACAGTTAACGTACCTGATGAGAGGGTGGATTACCTTAAGGAAATATATAAGCCAAAAAAGACCATATATTCTCAGGTAGAATACCTACTACCACCAAAAATTGTAGATTCAGATCATGTTAAAAGAGAAAAAGAAAATATAGTCTTTAATGCGGTTAGGACCTGTGATGGACTGATACATGTAGTAAAAAATTTTCCGGTCTTCGGAGGCCCTCCTCCTACACCTGAGGAGGATTTCTTTAAGCTGGAATCAGAGATGATATTGAGCGATCTTATGGTGGCTGAAAAGAGGATCGAGAGAATTAAATCAGATGAGAAGAAAGGAAAAGAGATAACTATTCAAGAACTCTCTCTACTGGAAAGATGCAGGGATATTCTGTCTGAAGAAAGGCCCTTGAGGGATAATACCGAGATAGCTGCTTCTCCTCTTCTTAAGGGTTTTACCTTTTTGTCAGCTAAGCATATGCTGGTGATTTCTAACAATTCAGATGAGGATGAAGACCCTCCAGAAATGCCTCGCATCCCTAAAGATATCGAGGTTATGGTAGTTCGAGGTAAATTAGAGATGGAGATAGGAGAGATGGGGCCAGAGGATGCAAAGGAATTTTTATCTGCCTTTCATATTGAGAGCTCTCTCCTCGACAGGGTTATCAAGCGATCCCTTACTGTATCTGATCTTATTTCTTTTTTTACGGTTGTGGAAAATGAGGTAAGATCATGGACAGTTACCAAAGGTACATCTGCACTGGATGCTGCGGATCTCATCCATTCAGATATGAAAAAAGGGTTCATCAAGGCTGAGGTGCTTCCTTACGATCAATTGGTTAGATATGGAAATTTTTCTGAGGCAAAAAAGGAAGGCCATCTCCACCTTGAAGGGAAAGAATACATAGTTCAGGATGGAGACATAATCAGGTTTAGATTTAACGTTTAAGAAAATGGTAAAGAAAAAGATAAGAGTTGGCCTCATTGGGGCAACTGGTTATGGTGGGGTTGGTCTAATTGAGCGCCTGATAAAACACCCCTATGTTACTATAGGGGCCCTTATAGAAAAGCAGGATGTTAATAAGCCTATAAGTGTTACTTATCCACACCTAAAAGGATTCTGTGATCTGCTGGTTTTTGATGCGGATGATCCTGACTGCCCGGATGACTTCGATATTGTTTTCTACGCCACCCCTGATGGGGTCTGTCAAAAAGAGGCAAGGAGATGGTTAAATAAGGGTATTAAGGTAATTGACTATAGTGGGGATTTCCGATTCAATGATAAGGATAGCTATGCCTCTTACGCTGTCAGAATTGGAAAGACAAAAGAACATGCTGATCCGGATATTCTCCCCTCCTCTGTGTATGGCCTGCCCGAGCTGCACAGGGCGGAAATAGCCAACTCAGATCTGGTTGGAAACCCTGGATGTTTTGCGGTAAGCTGTATCCTTGGGATCGCACCTGCTCTAAAATCCGGTCTGATAGATAGTAATGATATAATCTTTGATGCAAAAAGTGGTGTCTCTGGGGCTGGAAAAACGCCATCGCCTGCGTTTCATTATCCTGCCAGATATGAGGCTATGAATGCCTATAAGGTAACCGGTCATCAACATGTATATGAAATCGAGAGGGAATTAACCCTATTAAAGGGTAAAGAAATCAAGATCACATTCACGCCCCACGTTGTTCCCTTGAGCAGGGGGATTATTACAACTATTTATGCAAATATTGTCCCGAATGTAAATATAGAGAGCTTGAGAGATGCCTATATTAGCATGTATGGGAAGGAGCCATTTATCAGGATATTGAGCCATGGAGAGATTCTAAATACTACTGATGTCAGGGGCAGCAACTTCTGTAATATTTCACTTAATATAGACTCAAGAACTGGAAAAATAATCATTATTAGCTCGATTGATAACCTGGTTAAAGGTCAGGCGGGTAACGCACTTCAGAATATGAATATCATGATGCAGCTCGAGGAAACTACTGGCCTGATGTATCCTGGAAGCTTCCCATAAACTCGTTACTAGTTGCTGGTTAGTCGTTTCTCGTTATTTGTTATTTGGTAACAGCACCTTCAGTTTCTATTCTTAGTTCTGATCTGACTCCTGTACAAAGACACCTAGACAATTACGTTAATGCTTATTTTAATGAACCAACGAATAACAAGCAACAAGCAACAAGCAACAAGCAACAAGCAACAAGCAACGAGCAACGAGCAACGAGCAACGAGCAACGAGTTACATACACACCTTCCTCACCTGTATAAGATCGGTTTGGCCAAGAAATACCTTTCTTACCCCGTCTTGCATCAAGGTTGTCATTCCCTCAGCTATGGCTTGATCCCTAATCTCCTCCATCCTGGCCTTATTTTGGATCAGGGACTGCATTTTGGTTGTACCAGCCAGGATTTCAAACAATCCAGCTCTTCCCTTATATCCGGTATTCTGGCATTTTTTGCAGCCTTTGGGCTTGTAAAGTTTTAGATCATCGTTATAGGAGATATTCAGGGCATCAAAATTACCACTATATGCCCTGACCAGCGAGTCAAACTCTTCTTTAGAGGGATGGTAGGCCTCTTTGCAATCCTTGCACAAGGTTCTTCCCAGTCTCTGGGCAAGGATGCCCAAAAGGGCATCGGCAAAATTAAAAGGATCCATTCCCATGTCCAGCAATCGTGTGATTGTTTCGGGTGCACTGTTGGTGTGAAGGGTTGAAAGAACCAGATGACCGGTAAGAGATGCCTCAATTCCCATAGAAACTGTCTCCTGATCCCTCATCTCTCCAACCATGATTACATCCGGATCCGCCCTTAAGAATGCCCTCATGGCTGATGCAAAATTAAGCCCTATCCTTGATTGCATCTGAACCTGGCGAAGACCTTTCTGTGTAATCTCCACCGGGTCTTCCGCAGTCCATATCTTTGTCTCCGTTTTATTTATAAAATGCAAGGCTGAATGGAGTGTAGTGGTCTTACCACTCCCGGTGGGACCAACCACGAGGACAATACCATAAGGCCTGCTTATCATGTTGATAAATTCCTTATAATCTCTCTCACTCATACCCATCTTATCTAATGGTATAGGCTCACCGGCAGCGAGCAACCTCATTACAACATCCTCATTTTTTCCTGCGGTCGGGATGGTAGCCACCCTCAATTCGATATCCAATGGGGCATATTTTTTGAATTTTATCTTGCCATCCTGTGGAAGACGTCTTTCTGCTATATCAAGATCGCTCATGATCTTTATCCGGGAACAGAGAGCATTCTTATACGTGTAAGGTATAGTCTGGTATACCTGGCAAGCTCCATCAATCCTGAACCTGACAACCGCATCTTCCTTACCCATCATGGGTTCTATATGGATATCAGAGGCCCCCCTATTATGTGCATCAATAATCATCTTATTTACTAACTGAACTATGGCCCCATCTTCCTCACTAACCCCTTCAAGCTCGTCATCTACTTCATCCTCTCCGCTCTCTAACTTCCCAAGGATATCTTCGATACTGCCTGACTCATCCATGAGATTTGATCTCTTGACATCAAAGAAATGGTCTATCATCTTAATAATATCTTCCTTTAAAGAGATGCAAAACTCAAATTCCTGGCCAGGGATAAGCCCTTTTATTGCGTCTTGCCCGGGTAAATAATCCGGATTTTCCATTGCCATTACTATTTTTGAGTCAGATTTGGCCACTGGCACAAAAAGGTTATTTTTCAGATACGTTGGCTTAAGGCCTTTGAGCAGCTGCACAGGAATGGCCATCCTTTCATCATAGGTGATAAATCGTGTGTTAAAAAATATGCTTAAAGACTTTCCTATATCCTCTTTAGATACATTACAGTCATTCATAAGAACAGTCTCTACACTGCTCTTTGACTTCCGTGCAAGATCCATAGCCTCTTCCAGATCTTTCTGCGTAATAATATTATTACTGATAAGAGAATCGAATTTTGTTCGTCTTTTATTTTGTTTTAGCTTTCGGTGATTGTAGAAAGCAATTCCTAAAACCTTGGCTATCTCGACAACAGACTGCTGATCTTCCACTGTAAAGTTTTTGCCGTTGACCTTGTTGATAAGCTGAATCACGCCCGATAAATATTGACCAAACTTAATAGGTGCAACTAAAACCTGCTTTGTCTTATAGCCAGTTTTTTCATCCCAGCTCCTGTCAAATGCCAATTCATGATTTATCCGTTTCAATTCATCATAATCATAGGCATTTCCAATGTTTGCCATTTTTCCTGACTTGGCGCTATAACCTGCAATACTTGTATTATTAATAGGAACCCTTATTTCGTTTATCTCTTCACCTGTCTTAAATCGTGAGACGATCTCTTTACTAATCCCATCCACTACATAGATGGTTAAGCGGTCTGCATCAAATAGACTAAGAATATCTTCCCTTAAATTAATCAATATGTCGTCAATATCCTTGGATGAATTTATCTTATTTGTAATAAAATTAAGCCTTTTGCTGAATTGAAGCTCCTTCTGTAGGGCCTCTATATTATTCACTTCTTCCTTTTTACTGTCTGTTTTAGGAGGTGCTATTATATTCCCCTTCCCAGTTAAATAATCTTATTTCATTAACATATATTTTAGATTTTTTCCACGATATTTAAATATTTAAAACTCATTTTTTTGTTTGAAAAAATAGCCTTGATTGTATAAAAATATTTTTACCTTTGTCAGTACCGGCATGTGGTCTAATAAAAGAGATTAGTGGAAGTGTTGATATTGTGATGTTGAGTGATTCTCATGCGCATTTAGATAGGGAATGATGAACCATTATCCTATTAACAAAAACAATTCCCTTGTGCTTGCCTCTATCTCACCGCGACGAAAATCTATTCTTCAACAGATTGGCATCCCATTTGAGGCAGTTGGAAGCATGGTTGAGGAAAGCCTTTATGAAGTGATTCAACCGGCAGACATTGCCTGTCAAAGGGCAATACTGAAGGCTGAATCAGTACAGCATGTCCATAAAAATCGCTGGATACTTGGTGCCGATACAATAGTTGTAATAAACAAGATGGTATTTGGTAAGCCAGGGGGTTCTCGTGATTGCCGTGACATGCTTCTTCGTTTGAGGGGAAAAAATCACAGGGTAATTACCGGATTCTGTATCTTTGATCCAGGAGGCCAAAATGTACATATCGAGGCAGTTATAACGAAGGTAAAAATAAAGGAAATAAGTGAGATTGAAATCGAGGCCTACATTAAAACAGGTGAACCTTTTGGCAAGGCAGGTAGTTATGCCATACAAGGGATTGGCTCTTTTATGATTGAACATATCAATGGCTCTTACACCAATGTGGTTGGATTACCCGTCTGTGAGGTTGTAGGCGCCCTTGTTAAATGCGGCGGTCTTAAGGGATTTCCGCTAGTAGAATAGCAGATGAGTACGCAGTAGGAAGTAGGAAGTAGGAAGTAGGCAGGAGGCACCGGGTTTTGAAGCTCTTCTGACGCATGCTGCTTACTGCCTAGTGCTTAGTGCTTACTCATAAGACCTTTGCCTAACTATTTCAGAGAGGATAGTTCCTGCAGCGACAGATACATTAAGGGAATTTAGATGGCCAAATCTCGGTATACTAACCAGATGATGACACTGATCCATGACAACATTACTTAATCCTCTACCCTCACTTCCCAATACCAGAACCAGATCCCTATTCCAGTCAAACTCATAAATCTTTGTTTTGCTTTCCCCTGCAGCCCCTACTATCCAGAGACCTTCATCCGCTAACTGTCTAAGAGTTCTTGCTAAATTAACCACCCTGGCCACAGGGAGATAAGCCGATCCACCTGCTGATCTTTTGTGAACAGTATCTGTTATGGAGGCAGACCTGTCCCTTGGCAAAATAAGGCCTTGAACTCCAAAAAATTCAGCGGTTCTGATCAGAGACCCGAGATTTCCGGTGTCAGTAACGTGATCCGCAATAAGGAGAAGCCCCTTTTTTTTACTACCAATGGCAATTTTTATCAGATCCTCTAAATGGAAATAGCTGTAATTGCTTAAAATAGCTATGACACCTTGGTGGGAAAAGTCCGGCAATATTTTATCTAAGTAGATCCTATCTTTGAATCTTATTGGTATCCTTTTCTCTCTGGCAATATCCAGAATCTCTCTCACCCGTTCAATTTTCCTCCCCCTGGCAATTAAAAGTTCAACTATACCTTTACATTCCCTAAGGTTTTCCTTAACTGCGTTTATGCCAGATATAACCCTGGGCAAATCTTCTACCTCAACAGTTCCAGATATTATTTAACCGTTCACGCCAAATAAGGGCTTTGGCTGTTTAGCCACCTCCCTCTCTGTCTATAGATATCTTTTATAAATGAAATATCTTTTGAACTAGTGGAAAACGTCTCTTTTTATTGGCCCTCTGGGCAATAATAATTGCCTCTATCTCCCTTGCCGCCTCATTTAGATCATCATTGACAATAATGAAATCATAATCTCTGCATCTTTGAATTTCCTCTACTGCCTTTTTCATCCGCAGGTCTACATTTATTTCGTCATTTGTTGATCTCCTTTTCAGTCTCTCCTTAAGAATCTCCATTGATGGAGGAAGAATGAATATTGATAGAGATTCAGGAAATCGCCTTTCTATCTCTTCAGCCCCCTGTATATCAAGATCCATCAAGAGGTCTTTACCTGAGGATAGCTCCCCGTTTATACTTGAAATGGAAGTGCCATATAACTGATCATAGACAATGGCCCATTCCATAAATTCATGAGCCTCAACCATTTTCTCAAACTCTACTCGATCAACAAAATAATAGTGATATCCATTTACCTCCCCTTCTCTCGGCTTTCGAGTGGTATGAGAAATGGAATACCCAACACCCCTCATATCTTTTCTTATCATATTTATTATTGTTGTTTTTCCGGTACCTGAGGCGGCGGTGACTACAAAAATCTGTCCTTCTTTAGAACATATTTCCTTCATAACATTAATCCTAGAGCCTATTTTATATTAAATCCTCCCCTCTTATTGTGCCGTTTGGGGAAAATCTTTGGGCTATTGTCTCAGATTGAACACCAGACAGGATCACATGATTGCTATCAGTTATAATCACTGATCTTGTTCTTCTACCTTGTGTTGCATCAATTAGCCTTTTATCATCCCTTGCCTCATCGCGAAGTCTTCTGGCGGGTGCCGAGGATGGTGCGATAATGGCTATAACCCTCCTTGAAACAAGAAAATTCCCAAAGCCAATATTAAGTAAACTTGGATCCATAATCCTTCTCTCCCATATTTAAGTGAGCTAAAGTGCCTAAAGCCCGCCCTGCCCGCCCTGGCGCGACACGCGTAAATTAAGCCGTAGTTTGTGCAAACCAGGTCTGGGCCAGGGGCGCTATTTGCTCTGATCAGCCTACTAGGGTTTATAAGCCAAACTATCACCCTTAGGCACTTTAGCCACTTATAACTTTAAGTGCTTTAGCTCACTTTAGTGCCTATTCCACATTTTGAATCTGCTCCCTCAATTTTTCCAATTCAGCCTTAATCTCTACTACAAGTTGGGAAGTAAAGGAATCTGAAGCCTTAGATGCAATTGTATTAACCTCTCTATTTATCTCCTGCAATAGAAAATCCAGTCTACGTCCAATCGCATCATCCTGATTCATGTAATTTCTAAACTGCTCTAAGTGGCTTTCCACTCGAATGAACTCTTCGGTAATATCAGACCTCTCTGCCATAAAAGCTACTTCTTGCATTAAGCGATCTTTATCAATTTCAATATCTTTTATCAACTTATGAATCCTTTGTCTTAATTTATCGCTATAGCTTTCAACTATTACTTTAGCCCTATTTCTTATCTCATCGATATATCTACCAATCTTGTTTAATCGCTCTAAAAAATCTTTCTCCAGGGCCTTACCTTCATTTATCCTCATAGTGTCCAATGAGAGCAAGGCCTTATCTATAACATCCTTCAAATCAGGCCATATTTTTTCAAGATCAACACTATCTTGCTTGACAATAATAGCATCTTTTAGCTGAGAGAAAAAGGATATATCAATAGGTTGCTTACATCCAAGTTCCTTATTCAGCTCATTGAAAATGGTAACATAAGCCTTTACTAATGGCCTGTTTAGTTCCAGCCTTAAACCTTTATCGCCATTGTCTTTTATCTGGATGGATAGCTCAATCCTGCCTCTTTTTAACCTGGAAGAGACTATAGACCTGATCCTGTCCTCAAATGGTTGAAGACTCTGAGGGATCCTCGGAATAATTTCTCGGTATCGATTATTTCCCGACCTTATTTCCGCAATAAATTCCATGGCCTCTTTTAAGGACTCGGCCCTGCCATATGCAGTCATACTTTTAAGCATAATTATCTCTCTATTGAATCTGGGAACAACCTTCGGGTTCCTTTTTTTCCTCTTCTCTTAAATTTTGCAAATGATAATTCCTCACCATATTAAAATAACCAATAACTTTCTCATCTGCATAATCAGGATATGTCCATGCCAGAGGCATAAACGTCCCAGCATGAAAGACAAGGGTGAGGTCTGCATATATTCCCTTTGTTAAATAGATTCTATGGATATAATTCTTACCGGTAGCAAGAACCAACCTTTCTAAAGATGTGTAGCCTGGATCAATGTTAATCTTCCTTCTTTTGTCAACAAGATGCTCATTCTCAATTTTATTGGTCATCAACTTTATATCTACAATAGAATCTAGCCTGATAAGCTTGGAAAAAGATATGAATCGCCTTAATAGATCCCCTCCCATCTCTTTTGCATAGTATCCTGTCCTGTTAAAAACAAGTTTTTCACTTACCCAGTCGACAGGACCAAAATATCCCTCCATCTGTTTAATAACCTTCTCTATTAATTCCTCTTCTGAAGAAAAGAGACTACTTATCAACTTTACCTTTCCTGCTTCTTTAGGGGTGCTCATTACTCGTGACAGGTTACTCGTTACTTCTTAATCTTTCTGCTTACCTGCTCCCTAATTCTTACTGCCTGCTTCCTGCTCTCCACTGCTTACTACTAAAGATGAGAGGCAATAAATGCCTTGAGATCATCTATCTTTATAGTGGATGTTCCTACCTCCCCAACCACTATACCTGCCGCCAGATTAGATAGATAGGCCGCAGATTTTATATCAAGCCCTGTAGCTATGCCGAGTATTAAGGTAGCAGTGACTGTGTCTCCTGCACCAGTCACATCATATACCTTTCTGGCCATAGCCTTTATATCTGTTATCTTGCCGTCCTCTTCAAAGAGGGTCATGCCCTCCTCTCCCCTGGTAATCAAAAGGGCACGACATCTGTAACAATACAACAACTTTTCACCAACTTTCCTGAGGCTCTCCTCGTTTAATATATCCATGGCAGCGGCCGCTTGAGCCTCATTATGGTTGGGGGTGATAATGGTTGCACCTTCATAAAGCGGAAAGTTCTTAACATTGGGATCAACAGCTAAAGGGATACCTCTGGTTGACATCAAATCTTTTGCACCCTCCATAAGTTCTCTGGTGACCACACCTTTTCCATAATCAGAGACAATAATTGCAGCAAAGTTATCCTTCTGCTTATGAATAAAATTTAGGATGCTATCGATTGTCTCTGGTTTTAAAGAATCTCTGGTCTCTCTATCGTACCTGACAACCTGCTGGGCATGGGCTATGATCCTTGTTTTAACGCTCGTAGGCCTATCATGTTCAATAACGATCCCACTAGTATCAACATCTAATTCATGTAATTTTGAGATTATCTCTCCTGCTGGGGAATCACCTCCCACAACCCCGCACAAGAGAACTTTTCCACCTAATGAAACGAGGTTATTAACAACATTGGCAGCACCACCTAATATGGTGGTTTCACGATCAACCTCAACTACTGGTACGGGCGCCTCCGGGGAAATCCTTGAAACCTTTCCCCATATGAACTGATCTAGCATAATATCGCCGATAACAAGTATTCTTGTTTTCCCGAAATTATCAATCCCCTTATTGAAATATTCTGGATTAATATCTCTCATACTTATCTGATGCTATTCTTTAATCAGATTGTTAAACTACCCAACCCTCATATAGCTCAATTTTTAATTTATTGCCAATCTCCCGCATTAGCAACGCTATGTCCATAACATATGTACTTGTTTGCGGCTCTAAAATCCACTCCCACTCAAGTAATCTCCCAGAGCCTCAACATTCTGCTTAGAACCTGATCCTTGAATGTAAAATTATCTTATTATCCTTAAACTCTCACATTCTCAACTGAATTGAATTGCTTAGAAATCCCTTTTGCCCCCAAAGTATATGGAAAGCGGTTCTAAGGGTCAAGAGGAATTTCCAGACCCAGTTTTCACAGTTTATTTATTTATCATCTGGGCAGAATGACCGGGATGCAATTGCAATGCTACGGCCTGAAAAAAAACGGGCTATAAGTCTGCTAAAAAATGATATTCGAAAGGGAGCATTACCGGTTTGTTAATATAGTAGCCGATAGTCTAAGGGTATGGGTGTCTCTTTTTTTTGATTATGCCCTAATATAGCTCAGAGCGGTGGCCGTTTCAAAATGGTTTATATACACGGAGCTTATGATTCTAAGGTTTGGGAGGAAATAAACCATTTTGAAACAGCCCGGTACGGGGCCATGTTGTAGGGCATAACAAAAAAAAGAGACACCCATACCCTCTCTTAGATTGCTGGTTTTATATTTGATAAATCGCTGTTGCTTTTTTCGTTAACAAACCGGTAATGCTCCCTATCCGAAAGGCCTTATCAATCTTATCCTTTACATATTTGGAAAGATAGTCCTTGTACTTTACCAGTCTAAAACTGGATTTAACCAGCAATATTTTCAATGTCTCAGGTGTAAAGTGATAGAGATGTAAGAGAACCTGCCATTCTTTCCAGCTATGCCAGGTCTTTAGGGCATCTGTCACTCTTTTGCTTTTTGAAATATATCTCCCTGGATCGAATGTATGTTCAAGGGAATGCCACATGGTAATAACATCAAATGAGTTGACCTCAAACCGGACAGCCTCAATATCACCTAAAGATACTGGCAGTTTTTTAACTTGACAATGGGGTCCACCTTAGGTTAGCCGTTTGTATCACCACATCAGTTACCCATTGACAATATAATTGGTTTTAAGAACGTGTGATCAGCTCAACGGTTCGGCCCTAAAAAGTGAGGATTGATTGCTGCTTGTATTAGGTTACCGTATAAATCTCATTTGGAATACCTGCTTAGATGTGGTGATATTTGTGAAGCTTGAAACAATTAATTTGACCTCACTAAAAAAATTCATGGCTTGATGGTTGCACAGACGATCATGATATTTACATGATAACGGATAGAGGGAGCAGGCTCTTGTCAAGCCTCAAGAATAATTGTCGCTTGACAGATGACCATTGAACGCAGGGAAGAAAAAACCCATGTCGAACAACTTACCACAGAAAGCCGCCTTTTTGTTATATAACCTCTGTTGGGACCTCGCCATTCCGGTTCTTCGTTTTAAGATGAGCTCGGTTGAGGGATTTGATCAGCGTATACTTAAAAGCAAGAAGTCAGCGGCAGATCTGTGGATTCAAGCCGCCTCTGTTGGTGAATCTTATCTGACGTGGTCTCTCCTTAAAAGTATAAAGCCCGTCCGCCCCATCAAAGTGATAGTGACATCCAATACTATCCAAGGAGTAAAAGTATTGGAAAGCGCAATCAAAGACATCACCCCCAACGACAGGGGTGTATGTGCCAGCGTTGCTTATTTCCCTTTCGATAAACCCTCTATCATGGAGGACACCGTCAGGAAAATTTGTCCAAAAATTATGGTTTTACTCGAATCAGAAATGTGGCCCGGTCTACTTAACGCTATAAAAAAATACGACTGCAAGACAATTATCATTAATGGCAGGATAACCACTAAAAGTTTGAGAAGATATCTAATCTGGCCCTCGTTTTGGCATAGAATCAGGCCGGATAAAATTCTTGCCATCTCTAACGACGATGCCAACCGGTTTGTCAGACTTTTTGGTGATGAAACAGTAGAAACGATGAACAACATTAAATTTGATCGGATCGGTCACCCAGATACCAGCTCTTTTACATACAATCCGCTTACTAAAATTATTCCCCCACGTTCGTCGTTAATTGTGCTTGGTTCCATTAGACAACAAGAGGAAACCGAAGTCAAAAAGATCATTATTGATTTAAGGCGCAGGCAGCCAAAAACGATTATCGGGCTGTTTCCACGGCACATACACAGGATTAAGTACTGGAAAAAAGCTTTGAAACGTCTGAAAATACCATGGACCGTTCGGTCCGAAATAGAAAACCATGTCCCACAGGGGACTCTCATCCTCTGGGACACCTTCGGAGAGCTTGGCATGGCATACAGGCTTTCAAGGGCCGCATTCGTAGGTGGCAGTCTCGCGCCTCTTGGTGGACAGAATTTTTTGGAGCCGCTTTCCAGCGGAGTCATCCCTGTGATCGGACCTTTCTGGGACAACTTCGCCTGGATTGGCCGCGAAATTATAGAGAAAGGGCTTGTGCAGGAAGCCGCCGATTGGAAGTCAGTTGCCGATGCACTGGTAAAGAGCTTACAAAAGTCATCTTCCCACGAAAAAGTACGAGAAGCGGTCTATGAATATGTAAAAATACATCAGGGTGGAACAGCACGTGCCTGCCACTTAATAAACGAATTTCTCACACATAAACCAAAGTCAAAGGAGCGGTCATAAAATGGATATATCTCCAAAATGCTATGGGATAATCCCCGGGCAGGCAAAGCCCAGAACTGCCGAAAACCATCGTAGCTATGGATTTTCGACAATTAGATGAGAGAATTAAAACTAAAAATTTCTTAGCAAGCCTTCATCATTAGGGATGACAAGGGTCAAGATGGACCCCTTACGCTGCTCTTGACACCCCTATTGATTTCTGCTAATTATAACCTAACAAATGAGCGCCATCATCTCTACACCAGACTATAGCTGGATTAAGAATATGCATAAAAACGTCTCGGAAATTCTACAACTTATTGAAATTAGGTGGATTTTTTGAGGCTTG
>CAZMUW010000004.1:0-4827 GCA_964569645.1 uncultured Desulfobacteraceae bacterium
GGCATAGCTCAGTTGGTAGAGTACAAGCTTCCCAAGCTTGGTGTCGCGGGTTCGAGCCCCGTTGCCCGCTCCAGATTATTTTTAAAGAGCACTCTGTTCCCTTTTCGAGGTAACAATTATTGTTAGCCAAAGGGTTATTACTTTGAAAAGAGGATGAGCCAAATCTGGCAACAATTGAGTTATTTTTTGAGGGAGCGGGCTTTTTTAGCCCGTTTTTTATGTTCAATGGATATTGGCAATGTCAGAAACTAAGAGGCTTGTTAACGATGTATCACATTTAGCGGAGCCTCTTTTACATGAATTTGATCTAGAGATGGTGGATATTGAGTTCCGGTTTGAAAGAGGTAGATGGATTCTCAGGGTTTTTATAGATAAAGAAGGAGGGGTTACAGTAGATGACTGCACCAATGTTAGCAGGGAGCTTGGTGATTTGATTGAGGCAGAGGATATCATTGATTATCCCTATGCGCTTGAGATTTCCTCCCCTGGGCTAAACAGGCCGTTAAAAAAGGAGAGCGATTTTATACGCTCAATTGGTAAAATGGTAAAATTAAGGATGTCAAGACCTATCAACAGAAGGAAGAATTTTACTGGGCGCCTTGCTAATGTCAGGGAAGGGATGATAAGCCTTTTGGTGGATGATAGTAATCTAGTCGAGCTACCATTAAAGGAGATAGATAAGGCGAGAGTAAAGTATGAATTTAATAATTGATATTCTGGTGGAGAGTAGAATATGATTACCGATTTACTGAGAACTATTGATCAGGTCGGCCGAGATAAAGGGATTGATTCTAAGATTCTAATCGATGCCCTTGAAGAGGCAGTTCGCTCAGCTGTTAAAAAGAGATTTGGTCCCGACTATGAGTTAGAGGTAAGCTTTAACAGGGAGATGGGAGAGATTGAGGTTTTTGAGTTCAAAGAAGTAGTAGAGAATGTAACGGATGAGATGCTTCAAGTATCATTGGAAGAGGCAAGAAAACTTGATCCTGAATCTGAGATAGGGGACTCCTTAGGCATGAAAATGGATACAGATGCCCTGGGAAGAATAGCGGCACAATCAGCTAAGCAGGTAATAATACAGAGACTAAGAGAGGCAGAGAGGGATGCTGTTTATGGAGACTTTAAGGACAGGAAGGGAGAGATAATCAACGGCATTGTTCAGCATTTCGATAAGGGGTCCATTATTGCTAATCTGGGTAAAGCAGAAGCCGAACTTCCAATTAAAGAGCAGATCCCGAAGGAGACATATACACAGGGCGATAGGGTCAGGGCCTATATCTATGACGTGAAGCAGTTCAGCAGGGGGCCTCAAATAATATTATCTCGAACTCATCCTAACTTTTTATCGACCCTGTTTGAAAGTGAGGTACCAGAAATCTCAGAGGGCATTGTAACCATTATGCAGGTAGCTCGAGAGCCTGGAAGTAGGGCAAAAATAGCTGTGGCTTCAAGGGATAGGGATGTTGACCCAGTGGGAGCCTGCGTTGGTATGAAGGGATCAAGAGTGCAGGCGGTAGTGCAAGAGCTAAGGGGTGAAAAGATTGATATTGTACCCTGGGACCCTGATCCAGCAAAATTCGTATGCAGCGCCTTGGCCCCAGCTGAAATTTTAAGGGTGATAGTTGATGAAGAGAACAGGAGTATGGAGGTGGTTGTACCGGATGATCAACTGTCTCTTGCTATTGGAAAAAGGGGGCAGAATGTTAGATTGGCATCCCGGGTTACAAACTGGAGATTAGATGTAATCAGCGAGCCAGAGTACAGTAAGGCATTAAAAGAGGGTTATGAGTCCTTGCTTTCGATCTCTGGTGTTGGAGAAAAAATGGCCGCCACTCTTTATGAGATGGGTTTTAGATCAGCAGAGGATGTTGCCAGGACAGAGGCAGCTGATTTGGCAACAATAAAGGGGATTGGTGAAAAAAAGGCTGAAGAGTTGATCCAGGGAGCCCTCCATTACATGGAGTCATTAAGCTCTGATAAGTTGAAAGCCTGGGATGAAGAAAAGGAGGAATTGTCTGGAGGAGTAAATGAGTAAATTAAGGGTTTATGAGTTAGCCAAAGAACTAAAAATGAATTCCAAGGAATTGGTTGAGCGATTGAAGAGTGCTGGTTTTCCTATTAATAATTATATGAGTTCTCTTGACATGGATAGTGTAGCCCGGGCTAAGGATTATCTTTCAGGGGCAACCAGCGAAATTTTCGAGGAGAAAAGGATAAAGCCAAGCGTGATCCGAAGGCGAAGGAAGATTATTCCCAGAGTGGAGGAAAAGATTAAGGAAGAAGAACCGGTAATTGAAGAAGAAGTCAAGCCATCTATTGAAGAGACAGTTTCGGTATCAGAGGAGAAGGTAAAAGAGGTTTTAGAGGAAGAAGAACCTACTCCTGAGCAACATCGTAAAGAGGTAGAGCCTAAGCCTAAAGAGGTCAAGGTTAAGATTGAAAAGAAGAAGAAAGATCGGCCTAAAGCTATTCCGGCAAGGATAATAAAAAAGGCACCTATTCAACCGCCTGAACCGAAGATCCAGAAACCTATAGCCGGTGTACTGCCATCAATTGGCATTGAATCTTTACCAGAGGATTTGGTTAAAAAGGAAATAGAGGAAAAAAAGAAGAAGAAAGAAGAGCCCCATGAGATGAAAGAGGCAACCGCTAAGAGGGGTTATCATAGACGAAGGAAAGAGGTTTTTGAGCGGGAGGATCTCTATAGGGACCGAGAATATAGCTTTGCAGGCCGCGGCAAACTAAAGAAAAAAGGCAAGCTTGACAAGAAGATATTCAGGCAAACAGAGATAACTGTTCCAAAGGCTATAAAAAGAAGAATAAGGGTTCCGGATGTGATAAGTGTAGCTGAGCTGGCAAAGAGGATGGCTGTCAAGGTAACAGAGCTCATTAAGAAATTGATGGAGATAGATATGATGGTTACCCTCAACCAGACAATTGACATTGACTCTGCCTCTTTGGTAGCAAGTGAGTTTGGATACGAATTAGAACTGTCATCTTTTGAAGAGGAGGAGATTCTTTCTGAAGAGGAGGATAAGGCCGAAGATCTTCTTTCTCGGCCACCGGTGATTACAATAATGGGGCATGTAGATCATGGGAAAACATCTCTTCTTGATTATATCAGAGAATCTAGGATTATTGACAAAGAAGCTGGTGGGATAACTCAACATATAGGGGCATATTACGTACACATCTCCCGTGGAGATATTGTTTTTCTTGACACCCCTGGACATCAAGCCTTTACCGCAATGAGGGCCAGGGGTGCAAAGGTAACTGATTTGATTATATTAGTTGTTGCTGCTGATGAGGGAGTAAAGGAACAGACCATAGAGGCTATTGATCATGCTAAAGCAGCTAACATCCCAATCATTGTCGCCGCTAATAAGATCGACAAACCAAACGCAAATCAAGAAAAGGTTAGGAGAGAATTATCAAAATATGGCCTCTTAACAGAGGAGTGGGGTGGTGATACCCTGTTTAGCTCTATATCGGCTAAGACAGGGCAAGGAGTAGATGAGCTTCTTGGTAGTATACTTCTTCAATCAGAAATATTAGAGTTGAAGGCGAACTATAAAAGGAAGGCGAGGGGAACAATTATTGAGGCCAGGCTGGATAAAAATAGAGGTCCAGTTGCTACTATTCTTATCCGTAATGGCGCCCTTAATCAAGGTGACTTTTTTGTCTGTGGAGAAAGTTATGGCAGGGTAAGGGCAATGCTTAATGATAGAGGGCAGAAGATAAAATCAGCTTCCCCATCCATGCCGGTTGAAATCTATGGCATTTCTGATGTACCTATGGCCGGAGATGATTTTACAGTAGTTTCCGATGAAAAGAAGGCAAAATTGATTAGCGAGCATAGGAAAACCAAGGCACAGTTGGAAACAGTAACAAAGCAAGACTCCATTAGCCTCGATAATCTTTTTGACAGGATCAGAGAGGGTAAGATCAAGGAACTGAATATTATAGTCAGGGCTGATGTACAGGGATCTTTAGAGGCCTTAGTAGATTCTTTGATTAAACTAAGCACAGATGCGGTAAGATTAAAGGTCATACATGGCGCAACCGGAGGCGTGACAGAAACCGACGTAATGCTGGCCTCTGCCTCTAAGGCTATTATTATCTGTTTTAGCGTCAGGGCAAATCCGGCTGTAAGGGCCATTGCAGAGAATGAAGATGTGGATATAAGATTTTACGATGTTATCTACAAGGTTATAGAGGATATACATTCGGCTATGGCTGGACTCCTTGAACCAGTTTATCATGAGAATATTATTGGTCGGGCAGATATCAAAGAGATATTTCATGTCTCCAAGGTCGGTACTATCGCCGGTTGTTATGTAACTGATGGAAGGATTGAAAGAAGTGCCAAGGTACGTCTCTTAAGAGACGAGGTAGTCGCATTTGATGGGAAGATATCTTCATTGAAGAGGTTTAAAGACGATGTCAAGGATGTTCCCTCGAGTTTTGAATGTGGTATAGGACTAGAAAATTATAATGACATAAAGCCGGGGGATATATTGGAGGTATATACCTTAGAAGAGACGAAGGCGGAGCTTTGATTTGGTGGTCGGCACTCTAAAACTTTCACTGTATATCCATAACACCCAGTCACTTAAAGAAAAGAGAAAGGTTGTGAAGAGTATTGTAGCCAGGGTGCATAAAAGATTTAATGTATCCATAGCTGAGGTTGGTTCCAATGATAAATGGCAGATGATAGAATTAGGGATTGGTACTGTAGGTAATGATAGGCGATTTGTGAACTCCATCCTCGATAATATCCTCTCTTTTTTAGATTCCCTTTACCTGGGAGAGATTATTGATTCTAAT
>CAZMUW010000004.1:4927-19640 GCA_964569645.1 uncultured Desulfobacteraceae bacterium
CATGCTTGCAGGTAGCAGATCTCATAGGGTTGGCGACCAGATTTTAAGGGAAATATCTAACCTCCTTTTAAGAAAGGTGAAGGATCCAAGGCTAAGAGGGGTTACCCTAACTGATGTGAGGATGAGTAAAGATTTGAGACATGCCTATGTTTATTACAGCCTTTTTGGTCAGGATGAACAAAAAAAGCAGACTCAGGCAGGCTTTGAGAGTGCAAAAGGATTTATACGCAAAGAGATAGCTGAGAGGCTACAACTGAGATATGTTCCAGATATCCAGTTTATATTTGATATATCTCTTGAATACGGGCAGAAGATGGAAAGGCTTTTAGAGAAAATAGCGCCCGTTGATCCCTTACCATAGAGGGTTTTTAAATAATAGAAAAAAGCCAGGTTATGAAAAGGTCTCCATAGATTAGTTGCTGATAAGTATGGTCTTGAACAATATTGCTGATATTTTGAAAAGAGGTGATAGGTTCTTTTTAGCCAGCCATAAGGACCCTGATGGGGATGCTATTGGCTCCCTATTGGCATTGGGTGAAGCACTTATGATTTCCGGAAAAGGGGTTGTGCTGTTTAATGAGGGCCCTATTCCAGATTCTTTTGCCTCTCTGGGAGGTATAGAGAGAATAGTAAACAACTTTAATCAGGTATCAGGGTTTGATGCCTTTTTTATCCTTGACTGTGGAAATCTTGACCGAGTAGGAAGGATTTCCTTCCATCTATCTAAAGTTAAGCCTTTGATAAATATAGACCATCATGGAGATAATTCTCAGTTTGGCGAATTGAATCTGGTTGACGCTAATAGCTCCTCTGTTGGTGAGATTATTTATCGGTTGATAAAATTGGCAGATTTACCCATTAATGTAAATATAGCGGAAGATATATTTGTGGCTATACAAACAGATACCGGTTCATTCAGATATAACAATACCACCAGAGAGGCATTTCATATTGCAGGGGAGATGTTGGATTGGGGTGTTAGTTCCTGGAAGATATCACGCAATGTTATGGATGGATATACATTGAAAAAGCTAAGACTTCTCGAGTCGACCTTGAAAACAATAGAGTTACTCCATAGAGGAAGGGTTGGATTAATCACTATTACTAAGCAGATGCTCTCAAAGGCAAGGGCTGATGATTTTGATAGTGAAAGGTTTGTGGATTACCCCAGATTTATTCGTGGGGTTGAGATAGCTGTTCTTATAAGGGAAATTGGAAAGGATTATTACAAATTCAGCCTGCGCTCCAATGATTGGGTAAATGTGGCGGATTTAGCGAGTCATTTTGGCGGAGGTGGTCATCCAAGGGCGGCAGCCTTCACAAGAGAAGGGAGCCTGGACTCGGTAAAGCAGGAATTCCTTAATAAAGTAAGGGGATTTTTAGATAGGAGATGATTCAAAAGGATGGGATTATAATAGCAGACAAGGAATCTGGACCAAGCTCATTCAGGGTTGTTGAAAGGATTAAGAACATCATAAAGGTAAAAAAAGCTGGTCACGCAGGCACACTTGATCCCTTTGCAACCGGGGTATTGGTAGTTCTTTTGAACCAGGGAACCAAATTATTCCCCTTTTTAATGTCCCAGGATAAGGTTTACAGGGCGGCTCTCAGGCTTGGAATAGAAACAGATACTCAGGATTTAACAGGGAGGATCATTAAAAGAAAAGGCATTGGCAGTCTAAAAAGGGAGACTATCAAGGATAAGACAATTCAATTTATAGGTACTATAAAACAGGTTCCACCTCCTTATTCAGCTGTTCATCATAATGGGAAGAGGGCGTACGAATTGGCGCGAAATGGTGTTCCTGTCGATCTTCAGGAAAGGGAGGTAAGGGTTGACTATATAGACATCTTATCTATAGATCTTCCTACTGTCTGGATTGAGGTAGGCTGCAGCTCTGGTACCTATATTAGGACCCTTGCTGCGGACCTGGGGAGGAGTTTGGGTACAGGGGCACATCTTACTTTTTTAAGAAGAATAAAGAGTGGCTCATTTCTTGTTGATAATGCCTTTACTGTGACACAAATAGCGCAAGATCTATCCAACAATACAGTTGACAAGGTGATAATGCCATTAAAAGATGCCTTGAAAGGGATGATGGAAGCTGAAATCCCGGATACATTAGCAAGAAGGATTAGAAATGGCCATAAACCTCATAGGGGGGAACTGTTTTGGGAAAATATCCCATCTTATAATCCCGGCGATTATCTTAAGGTAGTAATGGGGGAGGAACTAGTTGCGATCTTAAAGGGGGCCAGTAATGGATATGATATAATCAGAGTTTTTAATAATTAGCTAGGGAGGAATTAAAGTGGTCTTAACAAATACAGATAAAGGGGAGATTATTGGTAGATTCAAAATCCATGAAAAAGACACCGGTTCATCAAAGGTTCAAATTGCTCTCTTGACCAAACGGATAAATGATCTTACCAATCATTTTAAGATACACCCTAAGGACCACCACTCAAGGAGAGGGCTTTTGAAGATGGTGGGTCAAAGAAGGCGCCTTTTAAATTATCTAAAGAGGAAGGATCCTGGTCAGTATAGGATTCTCATCCAGGAGTTAGGCCTGAGGAAATAGAAATTGTTAGACAATAGTCAATTTATAAAAAGTAAAAGGAAATGATTATGGATGTAACAACTAATATCGATGGAAAAAGAGTAAATATTGAGACAGGTAGAGTGGCAGGTGAGTCCAGCGGGGCTGTAGTTGCAACAATGGGAGAGACTGTTGTTCTGGTGACAGTGGTTTCTACTGATGAGGTAAGAGAAGGTATTGATTTTCTTCCATTAACAGTAGATTTTCAAGAGATGTCATATGCAGCGGGGAAGATCCCAGGTAATTTCTTCCGCCGGGATATGGGGCGACCAAGTGAAAAAGAAACCTTGACCTCTCGACTAATAGATAGGCCTCTTAGACCCATTTTCCCAGAGAACTACAATTTTGAGACCCAGATAATTGCCAGTGTTTTATCCTTTGACAAAGAGAATGATCCTGATCTTCTAGGTATTTTTGGTGCCTCAGCTGCTATTACCATATCAGACATCCCCTTTGGGGGCCCTGTTGGAAGTGTGCGGGTAGGTAGGATTGATGGAAAATTTATTGCATTTCCAACCTTTGAGGACCAGGAAAAGAGTGATATAGATCTGATCGTGGCTGGGACAAAAACAGCTGTAGTTATGGTTGAAGGTGATGGTAAATTTGTCTCTGAGGATGACATGCTTGAGGCCATATTTTTTGGTCACAAATCCTTGCAGCCCATTATTGATATGCAAATAGAGATGAGAGAGGCTGTCGGAAAGGAAAAGAGGCATTTTCTTCCAGCTGAAAGAGATGAACGATTAATAAAGAAGGCGACGGCTATCGGCGAGCCTCTTATCAAGGAGGTGCTATCATATGGCGAAAAGATGGTTAGGCAGAAAAAGAGGTCCAAGGCCATTGATTATATAATAGAATCACTGAAAGAAGAATACGAGGATAGGGGAAGAGAGATAAAGGATGCGATATACGATTTAGAGAATAGATTGGCCAGGCATATGATATTAAAGGAGGGAAAAAGAATCGATGGCAGGTCATTTAATGAGGTAAGACCTATTGAATGTTTGGTGGGTGTTTTGCCAAGGGTTCATGGATCGGCCTTATTTACCAGGGGTGAGACCCAGGCCATGGTTTTGACTACCCTGGGTACTGAAAGGGATGAACAGAAGATAGAATCAATCTATGGAGACTCTTATAGAAAATTTACCTTTCATTATAATTTTCCCCCATTTAGTGTGGGTGAGGCCAAAAGATTGGGCGCTCCGAGCAGGAGAGAGATCGGTCATGGCGCCCTTGCAAGAAGGGCACTTCTTCCTGTCTTATTAGAAAAGGAGGATTTTCCTTATACTGTCAGGGTTGTTTCTGAAATATTGGAATCGAATGGTTCATCTTCCATGGCAAGTGTATGTGGGGCTTCCCTTTCATTGATGGATGCAGGCGTTCCTGTTAAGGATCCGGTGGCAGGGGTCGCAATGGGCCTTATCTCAGAAGGCGATGATGTGGCCATATTGACTGATATTATAGGTGATGAGGATCATTTTGGCGATATGGATTTTAAGGTTACAGGAACAAAGCATGGCATAACCGCACTCCAGATGGACATCAAGATTGATGGGCTAAAAAAGGAGATAATGGAAAAGGCCTTATACCAGGCAAAAGAGGCAAGGATGCATATCCTAAATGAGATGGATAAGGCCCTATCCAAATCGAGGCCAGAGATATCCAGATATGCACCAAGGATTACTACCATAAATATTAAGCCAGAAAAGATAAGGGACATTATTGGTCCTGGTGGAAAGATGATCAGGCATATTACCTTAACAACAGGGGCACAGATAAGCGTTGATGATGATGGCAGGGTAGTGATTGCATCCACTGAAAGCGAAGGCACCGATAAGGCCATAGAAATGATAAAAGATATTGTCAGGGAGGCAGAGATCGGCAAAATATATTTAGGTACGGTAATTAAGATTATGGATTTTGGGGCCTTTGTAGAGATTCTACCCGGATCGGAGGGTTTGGTACACATATCTCAATTGGCAAATGAGAGGGTAAATAAGGTAACTGATGTGCTGAAGGAAGGTGATGAGGTATTAGTGAAGGTTATTGATATTGAGAATGGAAAGATCAGGCTTTCCAGGAAAGCGGCATTGGGACAGAGTGTAGATGATATATAAAAAGACCGTTTTTGACAATGGAACTAAGATAATTACTGAAAGCTTATCTCATGCAAAATCTCTCTCCTTAGGAATATGGGTAAATGCGGGATCGAGAGATGAAATTGAGAAAGAAAGAGGGATATTTCATCTTATAGAGCATATGATTTTTAAAGGCACTAAGAGCAGATCCGCCATCCAGATTGCAAAGGATCTGGACACTATCGGCGGGTTTTCAAATGCCTTTACCAGTAAAGAACAGACCTGTTTTCATGCCAGGGTCCTGGAGAAACACCTCCAGTTTTTAACTAATCTCTTTTCCGACATATTCATTAATTCAGTCTTTGCTGAAAAGGATTTGAAACTGGAGAAATCGGTTATTTTCCAGGAGATAAGCATGATGGAGGACACCCCTGATGAATATGTTCATGTATTATTTGATCAATCATTCTGGGGAGGGGATCCCCTGGGGAGATCGATTCTGGGCACAAAGGAAACAGTGAGTAACATTAACAGGGGAGAGATCCTTGATTATGTGTCACGCTTTTATTCCCCCAGGAGGGTAGTTATTGCAGCCGCCGGAAATGTGGACCATGACCTTTTGGTTGACCATTATAGGGAATTCTTTGAACCCCTTCCGGATCAAAATAATTCTACTCCAAGGCCTACCCCATTAACTACCCCAACGGTATCTTCCTATCCCAAAGAATTAGAGCAGGTGCATCTTTGCCTGGGTGCTCAGGCATCATCACTTTCCGGAGAGAAGAGGTTTTCAGAGGCTATTTTCAACACCATACTTGGTGGAAATATGAGTAGCAGACTCTTTCAGGAGATTAGGGAGAAGAGGGGTCTGGCCTATTCTCTTTATTCTCATATTAGTGGATATATGGATACAGGACTGATAAAGATATATGTGGCAACAGATAAGGAGGAGATTAACAGGGTTTTGGAACTGATTGGGCTGATGATTAGAAGGATTAAGGATGGGGATCTCTCAGTTAGTGATATGGCAAGGACAAAGGAGTACCTTATAGGAGGGATTCTGATTGGCTCGGAGAATATAGATAACCTGATGATACGGCTGGCAAAAAATGAGTTTATCTTTGAAAGATATATAAGTTATGAGGAATTGATAGCAGAATTAGAAAAGGTTACCTTAGATGAGGTAATAGATGTATCTAAGAGGATATTTTCAGCAGATAAAGTTTCACTAACGGTATTGGGCCCGGTAGATAGAGATAAGATAGCTGTGGATCCACTAAATTTTTAAAGTGCCTAAAGTGCCGAAAGTTCTAAGTGCCTAAAGTTAAGAAATGTTCACCGTTCACCGTTGTCCGTGTTCAATATCCACAACTCGTAACTCGTGCCCGTTGTTTGTTGATTGTTAGGATCGATTTTCGCTGTCATTCCTCCATCCCTAAATTCGTTTGCATTTGTTATTTTCACTTTAGGCACTTTAGCTCACTTTAGGCACTTTTAATTGGATTATGGACAGGGTTATTTTAAAGGTTAAGAGATTGGATAATAACCCAGATTTACCACTGCCATCTTATCAATCAGATGGTTCATCTGGCCTCGATCTACGGGCTGCTGTTGACAAAGATATTACCTTGCAACCTGGCGAGATAATGCTTATTCCAACCGGTTTATCCATTTCTCTTTCCAAGGATTACGAGGCACAGATCAGGCCCAGGAGTGGATTGGCCTTGAGGTATGGTCTCGGATTGGTCAATTCTCCAGGCACGATAGATTCCGATTACAGGGGGGAGATAGGGGTGATAACTATCAACTGGGGAAAGAAGCCCTTAACTATCAGGAGAGGTGAAAGGATTGCCCAGATTGTTATTAACAAGGTTTTTAGGGCAATAGTAGAAGAGGTGGATGAGCTTGATCATACAAAGAGGGGAAAGAATGGTTTTGGTCACAGCGGCACCTGAGGTAATGTTAGTGGTCCGCTGTCAGTAGTCAATTGTATTTTTATTCTTCCCCGGCTTTGTCTCCATTGACGTTTTGGGCCTGTGGCTTGTAGGCCTCGCCGACAGGGTTACCATCGAGTTTGCGGATGATTGTCTGCGGGTGAGTTTTTTCATGTTCTTCAAGGGCCTTTTCCCATTTGGTCTTTTTCTTGCCTTCGAGCGAGTTCCAGCCAAGTCTTCCGG
This sequence comes from uncultured Desulfobacteraceae bacterium, assembly GCA_964569645.1. Classification (GTDB taxonomy): domain Bacteria; phylum Desulfobacterota; class DSM-4660; order Desulfatiglandales; family B25-G16; genus JABXJZ01. Next base: position 11,783 of record CAZMUW010000004.1, read on the forward strand.
AGCACTTTGGAAAGGTCGAGCAACTCAGCCATAGGCCTCGTGCACCGCGCCGAAGGTTTAGGAGTGCCCCGCACTTGGGGCACGGTAGGTCTGTAAGCAATGGTGGAATTTTTGGCGGGCTGATGTAGCCTCTCTTGTCGAGGTTCATAATGCCGTCACAGTCAGGGTATCTTGTGCAGCTAAGGAATGGCCCGAAACGCCCTTTGCGTAAAAGCGTCGGTGCGCTGCACTTTGGACAGGCCACGTCGGTTTGTTCCGGTTCAACAGGATTACCCTCGCGGTCGATGGGTGCTGCAAACTTGCATTCGGGGTACTTAGAGCAACTCAGGAATCGACCCCTGCGCCCGAAACGATAGACTGTATCATTGCCGCATAGTGGACAGGTGTGGGAGGAGGGTTGGATTTCCGCTTTAGCGTGCCCCATGTCTTTGTATGCCGCTTCAAGGCTCTGTTTGAACGGTCCGTAGAAGTGTTGAAGCATCTGCACCCAATCGGCGTGCTTCTCTTCGACGTCATCGAGTTGTTGCTCCATATCGCGCGTGTAGCCGACTTGCATGATCTCCGGAAAGGCTTCGATCAATTTTTTAGTAACTACCTTGCTCAGATCGGTTGCGTGGAATAGGTTTTGGATTTTTTCAACGTATTTGCGGTTCTGAATGACCTGAATGATTTGGGCGTAGGTGCTCGGTCGGCCGATGCCCTCGGCTTCGAGCTTCTTGACCAGCGATGCTTCAGTGTATCGTGAGGGTGGAGAGGTAAAATTTTGTGTTGGATCGATCTGAATCGCCGCGAGCGGTTGTTTTTCGGCCATACGCGGTAGCATGACTTCATCGGATGTTTTGGGCACTCCGGCCACTTTGTAATGCCCATCGAAGACCAGCACGCGGCCGGTGGCACGGAAGACTAATTCTGCGCCGTCAGCAGTGCCCGAGATCAATATGGTCGTGGAGTCCCACTGGGCATCGGTCATCTGGCAAGCCACAAATCGTTCCCAGATGATTTTGTATAGTTTGTATTGCCGGTCATTCAGCGACGAGCGCAGGCGTTGGGGTGTCAGGCTCACATCAGTAGGACGGATTGCTTCGTGTGCTTCCTGTGCCGCTTTGTTCGATGAGGAAAAGAAGTTTGCCTTCTCTGGCAGGTAGTGATTGCCGAACTTCGAACCAATGTACTCTCTGGCCATTTTGATCGCTTCACCGGAAAGATGTGTTGAGTCTGTCCGCATGTATGTGATCAGACCGACGGAGCCCATTTCACCGACTGACACGCCTTCGTATAGCTCCTGGGCAGTGCGCATGGTGGACTGGGCGGGAAAGCCGAATTGGTTTGCCGCTGTCTGCTGAAGCGTACTGGTAATGAATGGCGCGTGCGGGCGGCTTTTCATCCTTTTGGTTTGGATTGACTTCACCTGCCACGCCGGCCCGCCGGCTACATGGCCGCGTAAACGGATAATTCGCTGCGCCGGACCCTTTGCCTTGGGGTTTTGTGTTTCGATTTGCTCATCTAATTGAAAACCTGTGCGTTTCACCGCTGCCAATGCTGTTTTAATGTCTTTCGGCCCGAACTTCCTGCCGTCAATTTCGATCAACTCCGCGGCGAGGCTATTGTGCTCAGCCAGCCAACCGTTTTTTTCACGTACTGTCCGACCGTTGGGTTTCCTGCTGTCTAGTTTTTTAGGTGTTTCGGTCAGCCACTTCTGCCACTGTTCGCAAAAGGCAGTGGCGTGGTCCAAGTCGGTGGTGAAATAGCCCATTATTTTCCAGTACTCATTCGGTACAAACACTGTGATCTCGTGTTCGCGCTCGACTACCAATCGGACTGCGACTGATTGAACGCGACCGGCGCTCAATCCGCCGGCTACCTTTTTCCACAATAGCGGGGAAACCTGATACCCGACGATCCGGTCTAAGATCCGTCGCGCCTGCTGTGCGTTGACCTTGTCCATATCGATCATACGCGGATAAAGAAACGCTTTTTCAATCTCGCTCTTGGTAATGGCGTTGAATACTACCCGGTTGGCATTTTCCGGTTTAACACTTAGTGCCTCGGCCAGATGCCAGGCGATTGCTTCCCCTTCGCGGTCAAGATCCGTTGCTAACCAGATTCCCGAGGCCTTTTTAGCCGCTCTTTTCAATTCCGTGACCGTCTTTGCCTTGCCCTTGATGACCTGATAAGTCGGTTTGAAATCATGATCGAGATCGACCCCTGGCACAGGGTCCCTTGTGCCCTTGGGGTTCTTGTCAGGCAGGTCACGTACATGCCCTACCGAGGCTGCGACCACATAGTCCGAACCCAGGTATTTATTGATGGTACGCGCCTTAGCTGGTGATTCGACAATCACCAACTGTCTGCCCGTCGTATCGGCTATCACGGTGGATCGTCTGCCACGTGTATTTTTTTTCTCAGCCATCTCAATGTGTTACTTAAAAATTGAAACTCTATGCTTGAGACTACTTGTGTTCATCCAGTTTCCCGTTTGTACTATCCACTATCAAGCAACTACAAATATCTTTCCCGGTAGCTGCTTAACTGCACCCTTTAATTCAAGCCTTGTTAAAATGCTCGCTACCCTGGCAGGATCCATTTTACTAGACCTGACTATCTGATCTATGTGAATAGGATAATCGCCCAGGATGTCATAGACTATTATCTCATCTTCTTCCATGGGTGGTAAAGCTATTTTTTTGCTCGTATCCACTTCCTTGGAATAGGGATAATTTAATCCGAGTTCTTGTAATATATCATCTGCATTTTCAACAAGTTTGGCCCCTTGCTTGATAAGGAGATGAGTGCCTGTACTTTTAAAGGACTCTATGCTTCCAGGTACGGCCAGGACCTCTCTACCCTGTTCCAGGGCAAGGGAGGCTGTGATCAGAGAGCCACTTCTTTTTGAGGCCTCCACAACTACAACCCCCTTTGATAGGCCGCTGATTATCCTGTTCCTTATGGGAAAATTTCTTGCCTCTGGTGGGGTTCCTAAAGAGAACTCCGTGATAACAGACCCTTTCTCAGCTATATAGTTAAAAAGTTTTCTGTTTGAGACTGGATATATAATATCTATGCCTGAACCTAAAACAGCAATGGTAAACCCTTTCCCTCTTAAGCAACCCCAATGGGCGGCTGAATCTATCCCTGTAGCCATGCCACTAACAACAACTATTTTCCTTATGGCCAGGCCCTGGCATATCTCTTCAGTAACTTTCAGACCATAATGGCTTGGATTTCTTGAGCCTACAACACCAACCATTGTCTTACTTTGGGGGATATCGTTGCCTTTTAGATAGAGAAGGGGAGGTGGGTCATGGATCTCTTTAAGCTCCTTTGGATAGGAGGAATCGAAAATAGTTATCAGCCTGGCGCCGCACTCTTTTAGGCCCCTTAGCTCGTCATCTGGGTTTCTCTCCCAGGCCCTGCTAACAATTCTTTTTGCTGTTTCCTTTCTTAATCCCTCTACCTCTATTAAATCATTTAGCTTGGCCTTAAATACAGTGGCTGGATCACCAAATCTATCAAGAAGACGCTTATAGGTAATATTTCCCAAATTGGGAATCATCTTTAATGCAAGCCAATTAAATTTGCTATCCGACCATTTTTTCATATAAAATCTTAAGCCATGAGTTATTTTGTGGTGAAATATAACCAAAACAAGGCATAGTCAAGCTTTTTTGATAACAGGAATTTCTCTATGTCCGAAAAGCTAATATCGAGACCAGGTATCTTAAAACAAGAGATAATAAGAAAATTTATACATATCAGCAGTGGTATTATCATCTCTGCCCTTTATACTATTTATGAAAAAGATTTGCTGATTATCGGTCTCCTTTTTTCTCTTTTTATTGTCTTTTTCTTTGAGGTTTTAAGATTTAAAGACGCAATATCAGTTCCATTCTTAAGAGATAGAGAGAAGAAAAAGATCGGTGGTCATGCCTTTTTTATGCTGGGCACATTTATAAGCATTTTACTCTTTGATAAACAGATTGCTATAGCTTCAATAATCATGTTAGCGATAGGGGATGCCGCATCTGGAATAGCTCAGACGGTCAAAAGCGGATCTTCTGAAAGTGAAGACGGCTATAAAAAACTAATAAAGCCACCAAGTGTGATTTTGATTATGTTGAGTGTTTCCTTTTTAGTGGGCTATTATACCATCGATTCATTAACAATAGCAATCAGTGGTGCAATTGGCGCTACCATAGCAGACGGGGTGCATCTAAGAATTTATAGCATTTCAATAGATGATAATCTCACAATCCCTTTATATTCTGGTTTTTTAATGAGCCTTGTTTCATTTTAATCGAGCAATCTATCATATTTCTGATCGCCAGATCCTTACAATAAATTCATGATTTTTCTCTTCAAATTCAGGTTCTCTACCTGTGTGTTCCTCGTGTGGAACGTTATGTTCAAAAAAATAATCTGCCGCTATATCACTTATCTTATCTCTTATATCTCCTTTTTTTCTGACCAGAATGAATATATCTATATCGGAGTCTTTTTCAAAATCTCCCCTCACCTTAGAACCAAAGAGTCGAATATTTAAAATATAATTACCCAAATTTTTCTCTTAACTCTTTAACAAAGGAGTTTACTGCCTTCCTCTCTATCTTGTTTAAATATTGTAGTCCTTTTTTCATAACCAACCCTTTCCCCCTTTATTGATACTCAAAAGATTCATGTTATATTCCGCAATCAACCCCTTGTCTGCAAAGCTGAAATACCTGTTATCCCCTATAATGATGTGATCTAATACCTTAATTTGCATAGTGTTTGAGGCCGCAATCAAGTCCTTTGTAATTTCCTTATCGCTTGGGGAAGGCTCTGGGCTGCCTGATGGGTGATTATGAACAAAGATAAGGGAGGCAGCATGGTATCTGATAGCACTCTTTATAATTTCACGTGGGTAAACCGAACTGAAATTTAATGTGCCTTCAAATAGGTCTTCAATGTTTATGATTTGATTTTTTCCATCCAAGAAGATAACCTTAAAAACTTCTTTTTTAAGACCGCGCATAGAATGATAAAGATAATCAAAAATTTCTTTTGAGGATTTATAGATGGGTTTTTTAAGGATCTTCTCTTTTAGAAACTCCCTGGCTACTTCCTGAACAAGTTTTATACCAAAGGCATTATGAGGTCCAATCCCTTTAACTTCTTGAAGCTCTTCAATCGATGCTTCAAGGACACCTCTTAAGGTCCCAAATTTCTTTATGGCTGCTTTTGCCTGCTGTTTGCAGTCTTTTCGAGGGGTTCCCAGAGCCAGGAGAAGCTCCACTATCTCGTAGTCATGGAAACCAGTAATACCAGATTTGATAAGCTTCTCCCTTAGTCTTTTTCTATGTCCTTCTCCCTTAACCTTTGACTCTTCCATTGTTAGTATTAATTACTATGTAGCAATGCTGCTATGACATGAATTGAATCTTGAAGATACGCACTATAATCCATCTGCATTCTCTAGAAGTATAATTATTAGCACAGCATAGAGCAGATTTCCAGACTCACTTAACGCAGCGAGTCATGTCATTCCTCAATTGACTTTTATATATCGGAAGGGTGGATTATCTATTGATGAATATCAGAAATATGAATAGGGGATATACCTGGTATGATGCTTGCCAAAATATATTTGAAAATATCACACTCCCCATCCACCAGAAACAGGTAAAGCAACACTGGTGATAAAGGAAGCTTTATCTGAAGCCAGAAATGCGATAACACTTGCCACCTCCTCTGGTTCAGCCATTCGCCCTAAGGGTGTATTGGTTATAATAGTATTTTTATACCTTTCAGCCATAAGTGTTTCTATGGTCGGGGTCCTGGTTAGCCCAGGCAGTACCACATTGACCGTAACCCCATCCTGACCACATTCTTTTGCCACACTCTTTGTCAATCCGATAATTCCGGCCTTGGCAGTCGAGTAAGCCACTTCTCCCTTGCCGCCAATAATTCCGTAAATGGAGCTGACATTTATGATCCGACCCCACCCGGCTGCCCGCATGCCCGGAAGAAATATCTGAATCAGGGTCAAAGGTACGGTAACATGGATGCTCATAACCTCTTCAAATCCTTTTTTGTCTATCCTGGCCGTGGTACCAGGTCGGTCAAATCCGGCATTATTTACCAGGATATCTATCAAGCCGATCTCCCGGGCTTTTCCGGCAACCTCCCGGAGCCGCTCCAGGTTAGTTAGATCCAATACATCATTCATGACCTTGCGCCCCATTCTTGCTACTTCATGAGCGACCTTGCCAAGCGTCTCGGGGTTCTTATCTAATAATACCAGATCCGCCCCTTTAGAGGCGAAGATAACGGCGCAGGCTCTACCAATGCCCTGGCCAGCTCCAGTAATCAATGCTATATGACCATCAAGTGACATATAAACTGGGACATCCTGTAATGCTTTGTGAGAGTCGGATATTCTACTATATCTTGATATGCCTAACGCTGGCTCGTTTTAACAGTTTGAGGGTTTACGAATTGATGAAGTCTGTACAGTGGTTATTTTCCTTGTTCTATTTGGCATTCTGGTAGCACAGCCAATTCCCTTGGTTGCTTATCCCAGGTCTGGGACCTGATCTTAACTCCATTCGTAAAGTCTTTAGATGCCCAGAATACCACTCCGGTAGAGGTATTTTCCCTGGTTTCCAGGATCAGGATTCTACCGAGAATAGTGGGGGGCAGAGCAACCCTCTCTTTTTTTTGTGGGTCAGGAATAGATTCTCTTTCCTCTATGGCCTCAAGGAGGTTACCCCTACTTATCCCCCTATTATGGCCAGCATCAATATAGACGACCGAGTATTGTCCAAGGAGATCCAAGCCGTCCTTTGCGGCAATAATATGGGCCGTAACAGTATCCTCGCATGGAACAGGGAGTACACAGGAGGAAACCCGATCATACCGCATGAGGAGGTCATCTTTGTAGATGGTTCTGAATGATTCAGTTATTTTTGCCACATGGTAGTCTTCCTGAGTTTTTTCAATCTCCAGAATCCCCTTGAAGGAATAGGTGTATCCAAATTCTTTTCCGGTCACAGGATGGTCAACAGGATCTGAGACACTGTATATAGTAAATTTATCTCCGGGCCTGATATCCTCCTCGTCCATCTTTACATAAACTGTATCACCTTTTCCAAGCAGTGTCTTTTCGACATCAGAGCTAAAGATCCTGCCGCATGGCTCAATCATTTCTTGCCGAAGAAAGCCGAGAGCTCTTGTATTGGTAAGACTTGAGACATCTATTCCCATTACTGGACCCTTTATAGGCTCTTCTTCTAATGTAACAGTCTTTTTCACAGGCTCTAATTCTTTCTCTTCTGATTTTTTCTCTTCATATTCCAAAAGTTTTATGACATCGCCAGGAATAATCCAGTGAGGGTTTGTGACAAATTTATTCATTTCCCATAGCTCCGGCCAGAGGTAAGGATCACCGTAATATTGTTCACAGATTGACCAAAGAGTATCACCCTTTTTTACTATATACATAATCTTTTTGCCTGCTGATGAAGATGAAGATAGGCTTAAAAGAAGAGTGAAAAACAAGGAAAGAGCTAAATAAATACACTTAGATTTCAACTTTCTCCTCCTTAATAGAGGTTGATTTCTTTTATAAAATAACATATAGATTTACCTACGATTTTTTCTCTATTATTGTCAAGGGCTTTTCCTGGTCATAATTGTCATAGTTAAATAGTTGGGTAGCTAACTGGATAGTATAGGAAATCCCATTTTTTAGACAGGATAGAATTGCAAATTGACAATTGAAAATTGAAAATTAAGACAGGATGTTCAGGAAAAAATATAAGAAACCCTGTCACTCGTGTTAATCCCTGGCCCAGACCTGGTTAATAGAGAAGCGGCTATC
>CAZMUW010000005.1:0-19466 GCA_964569645.1 uncultured Desulfobacteraceae bacterium
CATTTGCGGGGCAAAAAAACCAGGCCTCAAAAATTAGCTTTAATCTCAATAAGTTATACAATTTCCGAGACGTTTAATGCTCCCTGGAAAAGGATTCATAGAGGTTCGTCTCATTGGATTCCGATTTCCCAGAACGAATGAATATCGCTGGTATGCTACAAATTTAGCAAGTTCCATGCTCTTAGCTGAATGGATATACCCCATATATCGACTGCGATGGCAAATTGAGCTCTTTTTTAAATCAATAAAATCCATGCTAAATGCTGATCAAATAACTTCCAGCAATGAAAATATTGCTTTGACCATTGCTTAGACAATGCCGTTACATTTTGCCATAGATAAAGGCACAGAATAGATCAACAAAAATAAGGGAAAAATATAGGACAATAAGTGAAATTGATGGAGAATTCGTATGATCTAACCTAGGGGGTGTGGAAGCTCAGGTTAAACCTGCTGCGGAGATGATATCCGGTACCAGCTCCTCTCTGCCGATGGCCATTATGTGTACACCATCACACATCTTCTCCGCCCTTATTCTCTTTATCATTCGGCCGGCGATCTCAATACCCTTATCAAGCGCCCTGCCCTTTGGTGCGGAGGACATTTCATCGATTAGTTCCTGGGGCACGTTGACACCGGCTACGTTCTTATTCATAAACCTGGCCATTGGGGCGGAGGTGAGTAGAATGATACCGGCCAATATCTTCACCGGAAACTGTCTGGCATAATCCATAAATTCCTTGAAATTGTCCAGGTCGTAGATCGCCTGGGTTTGGATAAATTCAGCACCTGCCTCGATCTTTTTTTCAAATTTGATGAGCTGGGGTTCAAGGGGACTTGCCTCAGGCGTAACAATGGCACCAGCACAAAAAGATACACTCCCATCCAAATCATTCCCCCCCAGATCCTTTCCTTTTTCCAATCTTCTTATTGCCGCGAGCAGTTGACTGGAATCCAGGTCAAAGACCCCCTTGGCCTCCTTGTGATCACCCAAGATTACAGAATCACCCGTAAGACAAAGTACGTTGTTAATCCCTCTGCTGGCAGCAAATAAGAGATCGGCCTGGAGAGCTAACCGATTTCGATCTCGACAGGTCATCTGCAAAATAGGCTCACCACCCATCTCTTTCACCAGTAGCGCCCCTCCGAGAGAGGGGAATCTCATAACAGAGCTCTGGTGATCGGTTACATTCATGGCATCCACCTTATCCTTTAAAAGCTCAATATGGTGGGGCATCTTTTCCAGGTTAGTCCCTTTGGGCGGTGCCACCTCAGAGGTGACCACAAACTTACCCGATTCCAGGGCCTTTTTGAATAATGAAACCATATTTTTAAACCCTTTCAGAAGATTTCAAATGAATGATCATAGCCCAAATGACAATAAATTAGGAACATCCTTTTTTCATAACTTTAGGCATTTTAGCTCACTTTAGGCACTTAATATGAATTTCCCGGGTGAGGGCTCTCCCTGATGATTCCTCGGTTTCTGCAACGTTCTCATGGAATCCAGATGGTTCAACTCTTTCAGCCGATTGTAAATCAGGGTCCAGGCACAGTCCTTTTCCGGGTCGATCTCGCATTTACCATTGTTTGTGCCCCCACAGGGGCCATTGACCAGTCCCTTATGGCATGAGGTTACCGGACAGATCCCCCCTGTCTCTCCTAAGATACAGGTACCGCACTGGGTACATATCTCATCAAACTGACCAATGCCGTTCTCCTTTCCGATGAATAAGGTATCAAGGGCGGGTACAACCATTTTTTTCAACTGCCTGGCGATGGTCTGCACCCCAAAGGCGCACGTCATGATCAACAATGCATCGGCCTGATCAATCCACTGGCCATATTCCTTCATGGCCTCTCCTGTGAGATTGTCGCATGCCACTGGTAACACCGCCTCTCCCGTAACCAGCCTGCCTTGACCGGATAACCGCTCTTTCATGGCCTTCACCTCAGGCTCCCCTCCTGTCCGGGTCAGGGTGACACATGTCCCGCACCCGAAAATGAAAACCCTCCCCATTCCATCCAGAAGACGGCCTATCTCCTCCTCCGGTTTTTGCCTGGTGATAGATCTGATCATAATTTCATGCCTCGTAATTTCTAAAAGTCATTCATATTATAGATATTTTAATGATCGCCAATTCCTGCACGCCCTATTTCTCCTCTAAGTCACACCTGAGACATCTCATTGTCTCGCGGTGAGCCTCCTCCTCGGTGAATCCTTTTTCCACCTCTCGGAAGTCCTTTACCCTATCTTCCGGCTTCTCAAGTTGGATCTTTATCCTCGGCCTTTCCTCGGTGGTCTCCTCATCCAGGGCCAGGCCGATATCCTCCCTCATGGCCGTCTTTTCATCCACGATCTCTACCCTTCCCTTCTCCCCTTTAAGGTATCTGTCTATGGCCAGGGCAGCCCTCCTCCCTAAGGCTATAGCGTCTATGACAATGCTTGGGCCTGTAGTAAAATCACCCCCTGCAAAGACACCGGGGATATTGGTAGCCAGGCTGTTTTCATTTACCACAAGGCTGCCCCACAGAGCCCTCTCAAGCTGGCTGTCCTTGGACAAAAAGGAGATGTCAGGCGCCTGGCCGATGGAAATAATGATGGTGTCAGCCTCCACCTTCTGGGTCACCTCCTCGTTAACACTCAGGGAGGAGCGACCCTCTTCATCAAAAACGGTCATGCTACGTACAAACTCGATACCGGTGACCTTGCCGCCCTGATGCATGATCTGCCTGGGCGCCCACATGGGGTTGATAACAACTCCTTCCTCAATGGCTTCATCAATGTCTTTCTCCCATGCCGGCATCTCCTCCCTGGTCCTCCGGTAGAATATTTGAACATCCCGGGCGCCTACCCTTGGGGCAGTTCTGGCCACGTCAATAGCCACATTACCTCCCCCCAAGACCACCACTTTCCCTTTCAGTCTTATGTCCTTACCGGTCCTGATGTCTGTTAAGAATTGAAGGCCGTAGTGGAGACCTACCAGATCCTCTTTTTCGCCTGGGATGTCGATCCTCTTGCTGGCCTGGGCTCCAGCAGCGATAAATACTGCCTGATAACCCTCTTCCAAAAGGTCGTTCACCGTATGTCGGGCGTCAATGGGGGAGTTATAGCGGATCTCTACACCGCGGCTTTCGATGTACTCGACCTCCGCCTGAATCACCTCGCGGGGGAGACGAAATTCAGGGATCGCGATCCCCAGCATACCCCCTGCCACTGATTGGGCCTCAAACACAGTAGCCTTATATCCCATTTCTGCCATGAAGTAGGCACAGGTCAATCCTGCCGGACCTCCACCCACAACAGCCACCTTCTGATCCCTGGTCACCGGAAACGGCTCTTTGGCCTTGCCGATATGATCAAAATACCAGTCCGCTGCATAACGCTTGAGTGAACGGATGGCAACGGATTCATCCAGCTCACCTCGCCGACATTTAAATTCACAGGGATGGATACAGATACGACCGCATACAGCGGGAAAGGGATTCCTCTCCCTGATGATCTCTACCGCTTTTTCATGCTTGCCGCTGGCAATGGCAGCCATGTAATTGGGCACATCAATCCCGGCCGGACAGGCATGCTGGCAGGCGGAGATGACCATAGAATCACATGTGGCCCCCGCACATCGGTGCTCCAGGATATGGTCCTCATATTCCTTCAAGAAATATTTAAGGGTAGAAAGGGCGGGCTTGGGGGCGGTCTGTCCGAGACCGCAGAGGGAGGACGTCATTATGGTTTCTCCTAACTCCTTGATGGTCTGAATCTCCTCGATCCTGCCCTTTCCCTGTGTAATCCGGGTCAGAATCTCCAGCAACTGGGTAGTCCCCAGCCGACAGGGAGCGCATTTCCCGCAGGATTCTGACTGGGTAAAACTCAAAAAAAAGCGGGCGATTTCCACCATGCAGTTATTTTCATCCATAACCACCATACCGCCCGAGCCCATGATTGCCCCTATGCGCTGGAGGGTGTCATAGTCAATGGGAAGATTCAGGTACTGGGTAGGTACACAACCCCCCGATGGCCCCCCCATCTGGACCGCCTTAAATTTCCTTCCCTTGGGAATGCCACCTCCGATATCAAAAATCACCTCTTTGATGGCCACGCCTATGGGAACCTCCACCAGACCCGTATTATTCACCTTGCCAGCCAAGGAAAAGATTTTTGTGCCTTTACTATTCTCTGTACCCACCTGGGAATACCATTCCACGCCATTTGTGATGATCAAGGGAATATTGGCCCAGGTCTCTACATTATTGATATTTGTTGGCCTGCCATCCAGTCCAGCTTGAGCAGGAAACGGTGGTCTGGCCCTCGGCATTCCCCGTTTCCCTTCAACGGAGGCCATAAGAGCTGTCTCTTCGCCACAGACAAAGGCCCCTGCACCCATCTTCAGGTAGACATCAAGATCAAAACCGGTTCCCAGGATATTCTCCCCTAAAAGACCCAGCTCCTTCATCTGTTCTAGAGCAATAGTCAGGTGTTCAACAGCAATGGGGTATTCCTCTCGCACATAAATGTAGCCGTATTCTGCTCCAATGGCATAGGCACCGATGAGCATCCCCTCCAGGACAGCATGGGGATCACCTTCCAGAACCGCACGGTCCATAAAGGCACCTGGATCCCCCTCATCCGCATTGCAGACGATATATTTCGGTCGCCCCTCTGCCTGGCGGGTGAATTTCCATTTCATCCCTGTAGGAAAACCGGCACCACCCCTGCCTCTCAGTTTGGCCCTTGCTACTTCATCGATAACCCGCTCTGGCGTCATCCTGGAGAGGGCCTTGACAATGGCCTGATACCCACCAGAGGCGATGTAATGCTCAATCTTCGTGGGATCAATCCTTCCGCAGTTGGCCAACACCCTTCTCACCTGTTTCTCATAAAAGGGGATCTGACTGCGGTAATAGATGGGATTTCCTGTCTGGGCATCCCGGTAAGCCAGGTGATCGAGCAACCGGTTTTGTTTTAGGGTGAGGGCTACAATCTCTGCCGCATCTTCCGGGTTGACCTCCTGGTATTGAACTCCCAACGGATCAATGGACATGACCGGCGCTTTAGCGCACAACCCGTGGCATCCAGTGGAACGTATCTCTACCTGTCCGGAGAGGCCCTGTTTTTTGATCTCCTCTTCAAGGGCATCTCTAACCTCAGTCGCACCATAGGCTCGACAGCCGGTCATACAGACATGGACACACGTTTTCCTTTCATCCTCCTGAGCGAGAATCTTATTACGATACCACTCTAATTCCCCAATGGATAAAAGTCTTTTCATGTCTTTTTCTCTTCCCCCTTCTCCTTCCTGTATTGAGTCAGTATGGTGGTTACCTTTGGGGGGGATAGCTTGCCGAAATAGGTGCCGCTCACCATCATGGCAGGGGCAAGGAAGCAGGTCCCGAGACAGGCTACAGTCTCAAGGGTAAGTTGATAATCCGGGCTGGTCTCCCCTTCATTCAACCCCAGCTCTTTTTTTATCAATCTGAGGATGCTTCGACCCCCTTTGACGTGGCAGGCCGTACCGCGACATACCCTGATCACGTATTTTCCTTTAGGCTTCAGGGATAAGCCAGCGTAAAAGGAGATCACCCCTTGTACCTGACTTGGAAAGAGATTTAAGGCCTCTGCAATGGGCTCAATGGATTCCTGGGGTATGTAACCGAATGTCTCCTGGATATCCTGCAACAGTGGGATCAAGGCCCAAGTCTCACTCCTGTTTCTGTCTATAATGGCCCCCAGTTGCCCCCAATCTATTTCTTTCGGTTTTGGCATGTAAGATTCCTCAATCTTATCAAGGTAGAGTCAGAGATCAAATGTATGACGTTTGTTGCTGTTGTGTTGCAGCCTGGTTGTTTCTAGATACTGGTTTCTTGATTCTTGATTAGGAATACTCCATGTAGATTCATCAATTTAAAGAATCCAGTATCAAGTATCCACCTTTTCGATCTTTACATTGCACTCCTTCCAGCCGGGTGAATCGGCTTTACCCAGCTGGGTCAGCTCGATCAACTGCATGGCATCATTGTTGTTAAAGGCCATGGGGATAAAAATGAGCCCCTGTCTCAAATCTTTTTCAAGTATCACCGCTCTGGATATGGACCCGTATGGGGAAGATATCCTGACCCTGTCTCCCTCATTCAGATTGAGTCGGGCACCATCCTCAGGGGATATCTCCACCTCTCCCTTCAAGGCAAAATCCCTAATTCGAGCTGAATGGCTGGTCCTGGTCCCGCTTCCCAGATGGTATCGCACGGAACCCAAAATGGCCTTAAAGGGATAGACTTCATCATATATCTCATCTTCAGTTGTGATAACGGGAGAAAAATGGATTGGTTCTCCCTTCCCATCGGGATGAAAAAGCCTCAGGTTACTCGACTCCTTGATCCAGGATTCTTCCCCCTCCCGTTCAAGTTCAGTGTACATGGGTACCAGGTGGCTGATTTCGGCTCTTATCTTCTGGAAAGAGTAATATCTCTTGGGATAACCCATTCTTACAGCCAATAGATCAAGGATTTCCCAGTCAGGTTTTGCCTCACCAGGTGGGGAAACCACTGGCTCAAAAGACTGTATTCTACCCTCCAGATTGGTAAAGGAGCCACCCTTTTCACTAAAGGCGGCCCCTGGCAAAACCACATCTGCCAGATGGGTGGTTTCGGTGGCAAGGATATCCTGGACTACCAGGAATTTCAGATCTCTTAGTGCGTTGCTGATGCGTTCGGGCTGTGGGAGGCTGCGAAGAGGGTTTTCACCCATGATGTAAAGGGCCTTAAGATTTCCCTTCTCTGCCTCCTCAATCATACGAATCATATTGAGTCCCGGATCCGGTGACAGTTTGACTTTCCAGATCTGTTCCCAGTTTTTACGTATCATATCATTGTGGAGGGACTGGCGGCCAGGGAGGAAATCCGGGACCGTCCCCATATCCCACGCCCCCACCTGGTTGTTCTCCCTTGCAAGAATATAAAGACCTTTCCCTTCACCACCCAGACTTCCGGTCATTAGCGCAAGGTTGAGCAGGGCATTCATGGCTAAGATCCCATATCTCTGCTGCAGGATGCCGTGTCCAACCACAAAGGCTATTTTTTTTCCTTCAAGCAAATCTGCTGCCCTTTCAATCATTTCCATATCAAGCCCAGTGATTCGAGAAACCCTCTCAAGGTCGAGGGAAGAGAGGCCATCACGGTAGAGATCAAAACCTTCAGTGAACCGGTTAATGAAATCGGTATCACATGACTTCCTCTTATAAAGAATGGCTGCCAGACCATTTATCAATTCGCTATCGCTGTGAGGGACAAGAGGTAGCCAGAGGGCGGAGAAAGGAACTAACCCTGTTTTTCTCGGATCTGCCACTATCATTGGGATACCCTTCATCCTCGAAGCCCGTTTAAGGTAATAACCAACCACAGGTACCGATTGGATAGGGTCGGCCCCTATAACAAAGATCATCTCGGCCCGTTCCAGGCCAGCTAATGGGGTAATGCGGCCACCACCATCAAGCTTTTTAATGATCAGGCTTACTATTGCCCTTCCTGACCCGTAACTGCCATTATCCACGTTATTTGTTCCCAAAATAGCACGGGCTATCTTTTGAAAGAGATAATTTTCCTCAAGGGTGCATTTGGATGAACCGAGAAATGCCAGGCTTTGAGGCCCATATTCTCTTTTAATGGAGATGAGTCGTTCTGCAACAAACTCGAGCGCCTCATCCCACGTGGCAGGTGACATTTCTCCATCTCTACGAATCAATGGGCTGGTCAATCTCTCGGAAACGTTTAAAAAGTCATTGGCGAAATGACCTCGTACACACAGGGTGGAACGATTAACCGTTTCTTCCTGGTGTGAGGGATTTACTTCTACGATTTGATCATCAACTGAGCCCATCACAAGGGAACAGCCCACACCACAGAACCCACATAGGGTGGATGATTCATGTTGGGGAGAACCCACATATCGGGTATTCTTCACCATCAAGGCTCCTGTAGGGCACAGAGATACACAGGTGCCGCAGAAGGTACAACTGGATTTCTCCAGTGGCATCTCATGCACTGTGGCCGGAAGGGATTTAAATCCCCTGAGATTGTAATCGATGGCGCCAACGACGACCAGCTCATGGTCGGCACGAATACACTTGCCGCAAAGAATACACTTACTGAGGTCCCTGATAATGAAAGGATTTGCCTCCTCCAGACCGGTATAATGGGGCATGGGATAAAGCCCTGTTTGGCCCACACCCAGTTCGGCGGCAATCTGCCTCAACTCGCATCTGTTTCCCTGGTTACATACAATGCAGGACTCAGGGTGACTGGCCATCATCAGGCGGATAATATTTGTCCGGTGCTTTTTGATCTCAGAGGAATCTGTCCGGATGACCATATTTGAAGATACAGGCGTAACACATGAGGCCATGATACGCCCATTTTTTTCATCTTCCACCAGACAGAGCCGACACGCACCAGCCGGTTTCAAGTGGGGGTGATGGCATAGGGTGGGGATCTTGATACCACTTCCCATGGCCGCATTTAAAATGCTGGTACCTGGAGGGCAACTGATATTTTTTCCATTAATGGTGAGGCTTATCTCTTCCAAACGTTTCTGCTCCTCTCCCAAGTTCTGGTTTTATAATTTTTTGAGCTTCGCAGCATCCAGGTAATATCTCAGTTTTTGCTCAGCACCTACGGTGATGATGTGAATCCCCTGGCATAGGTCTTTCAGACCGGATACAATCTCAGAAAAAATCTCAATACTTGCCTTTTGTCTGTCAGGGGCCTTGGCCAGTTTTCTAATTATCCAGTCCGGCACCAATCCTGATTTAAGGTGGCGATTAAAAAACTGGGCCATTCCCGCTGTCCTCAGTATGATAACCTCTGCAATAACAGGGACCCCAAAGGTGTTAACCTGCTTCATGAATTTTTCAAACAATCTCACATCGAATACAGGTGTAGTCAAAAAGTACCCGGTGCCTATCTTTGTCATCTCCTCCATCTCCTTCATTTCCAGTTCTGGCACGTTTTTCCCCCACTTGGATTCTATCCCGGAGCCAAATGTGAATTCAGCCTTGCGGGGAAGATCTTTACCATCCACTGTATGTCCTTCTCGAAGATGATCCAACACAGAGGAGAGCTTTCCCGAATCTACATGAAAAAACATCATCTCTTGGAGACTGTCTCCAGTGATCCGATAATCTTCTGTAAAAACAAGGATATCCTCTACACCCGTTTCATGGGCACGGAGCAGATCTTTCTGTATCTGCAAACGGCTCTTTTCCCGAGTCGTGGTTTGGTAGATAGCTTCAAACCTGTTTTGCTTCAGCAGCTCACAGGTCTTGAGTGTATCGGCGACAATCCCTTCAATATCCAATTCAGGCACTGTCACTCCATCCACACGGCCACGGACCAACTCCAATCTCTTTATGATTTCTTTCGGTTCCTCATCAATGGAAGGTTGTACCTCGGAGGTGACCACGAATTTTTTTTCCTCAAGGGATTCTTTCAGTTTCATCTATGCCTCCTCAATCGATTGAATATTGGCCATTGAATATCGACGATTTAAGAATCAAGGACTTCTTCTTAAAATAGGCAATCTTCAATCGACAATAATGGGAGCATTACCGGTTTGTTAAAGAAAAAGGCAAGAGCGATTCATCAAATCTAAAACCGGCAATCTAAGAGAGGGTATGGGAGACACCCATACCCTTAGACTATCGGCTACTATATTAACAAACCGGTAATGCTCCCTCAATAATCAGAGCAGACCTAACGCTTTAGCCACCTCCTCCTTTAACTGGGGCAGTGGCAGGGGTTTTGAGAAACAAAGATCTGCTCCATATTCCTTCATTTTTTTGAATTTTTCATCATCCAGATAGGCCGACAAAACTATAATCTTTATATCTTTCGTATCTTCATTCGTCTTGATCTTCTTGCAGACATCGTGCCCTTTGATATCCGGCATCATGATATCCAGTATCAATAGATGAGGCCTAAAATGGTTGACCTGCAGCCCAGCCTCAAAACCATCCGAGGCAGAAATAATCTCATAATTATATTCCTCTTCTTCCAATGCCTGGACAATCGTCTCCACAATGATTGCATCGTCATCCACAATGAGAATCCTTTTTCTCTCACTAATGATCTCTTCTTCTGGAACGGGTATACCCTGTTTTCTCATAAAATCCTCCAGATCAGATCTCTTGATACGCCGATGCCCTCCTACCGTCTTATAGGCATTGATATGACCAGCCTCGATCCAGTTTATAATGGTTTTAGGTGAGACATTACAGTATTTGCTAGCCTGGAAAACCGTAAGAATATCATCCATAAAAGGTTCCTCCACTAATTTCTAATTCTAGTTATTATATTTATTATAGTTTTTACAAAATGTCAAGGGGAATTTTTAAAGAGAAAAAATAGTATTTTTTGTAAAAATTGTAATTTTAGTACAGAATATTGCAGCATTTATATGCAACGGGTTGAAGGGGATTTATTATAATCTCAGGAATTTGAGATTTTGTTTAAGGAAGGAATAGTTTTATCGTGATCTCTATCATTGGCATCTTCTTCGTATCCTGGAAGGATGATGGTAAAGGTTGTCCCTGATCCCCGGTTACTTGATACCCGTATATCACCTCCATGCTCTTTAATAAATCCATAACATACTGATAGGCCAAGGCCCACATCCTTAACGCCATCCTTGGTGGTAAAGAAGGCATCAAATATCTTATTAATGTCTTCCTCTCTGATCCCAATGCCAGTGTCAGTTGTTTCAATATAAATATTATCTTCTTTTGCCATAGTCTTTATAGTCAGGGTTCCCCCATCTGGCATTGCATGCCTTGCATTGGAGATCATGTTGAGAAAAACCTGGCGAAGCTGATTCCTGGAGGCATAGACCTTTCCTAAATCATCGGCAAAAGAGGATGAAATGCGTATGCTGTGTTCCTGTAATTGTTTTCTGACCAGGAGCAAGATCTCATCCAGTATTGTATTGATATCCGTAGGCTGTTTTTCTTCTTCATCAGGCTTTGAAAAACTGAGCATTTTACGGAGCAATTCGGTCAAGCGCACAGTTTCAGAGAGGGCCATATCAAGAATCTTTCTTCTCTTGCTCTGAGTGGGGATTTCTGTCTTTAGAAGCTCCAGCGTATTCATGATTCCATACAGGGGATTGTTTAATTCATGGGCAATCTGAGAAGTCAGCTTCCCCATGGCCGCCAGCTTTTCTGAGTGCAGCAATTTCTCCTGGGTTTCTCTTAGCTTACGTTCCATATCCAGTCTTTCCTTAAGGTCTACAAATATGCCTACTGAGGCAATCTCTTTTCCCTGAGCATCGTAAATGATCGCCGCAGAGAGGTTGCCTTCAAGGATTTCCCCATCTCGTCTTACATAAATCATTGGATAGGATGTCAATTTGCCAACACCACCATATTCAGGGCTCCGCATCATTTTCATGACCTTTTTGGCCATTCCTTCCGGATAGATCTTTCTGATGTTCATTCTTCCAATGACTTCTTCGGCCGTGTATCCCAAGGCCTCTTCGGCGGCCCTGTTCCAGATGATAATATTCCCCTTCATGTCTGTTGCCATGATGGCATTGGTCGAACTCTTTATGATCTTATTCAAGAAATCATGGGCTTCCTTGAGCTCCTTCTCCATCTGTTTTCTCTGGGATTGATCCACGTTGATCCCTTCATACCCTAAGACCATCCCATGCTGATCATAACGCACATGACCTGTATGCAAGACCGAGATAGCTCTTCCATCCTTGCGCTTAAAATCCACCTCGTAGTCAATCACCTTGCCATCTCGCTCAATCATTTCCTGGAACTTTCGACGATCCTCAGACCTCAGATACAGATCTTTAACTATATCAATCTTAATAAATTCCTCCTTACTTTCATAACCCAACATATCCAGAAGGGCCTTGTTAGCGTTAAGAAATTTCCCTTCTTTGCTGCTAATGTAGACGCCACAACCCACATTTTCAAACAGTCTCTTGTAATCCTCCTCTGAAGCCCTGATTTTTTCTTCACTCTTTTTTCTCTGAGCAATATCTCGAAATATGCTCGCCTTCGATATGGTGCCGTCCGAGTTTTTCAGAGGAAATTCAATAAGGTCGTATGTTTGATCTAAATTATGAATGTAGTGCTCCCAGCGAATGCTTTTCCCGGCAAACACCTCCTTTGCCCTGCACCAGGGGCAGACTTTATCCCTCCTGTTGATAATTTGATAGCACTTTCTGCCAATGCCCCTTCCAAAATCCTTAACCATGACATCATTCATGTATTCCATGTTAAAATCACCATCAATAACATAGACTCCATCCACTATGTCTTCAAAAATAAAAGCATGTTTTTTGCTCTCACTATTGATCATGATCGTTCCTCATTAAAATGTTTATTATCTTCAGTTTCAACATTATCAATCCTCCTTGCACGTTAGAATATAGACTCATGGTCGGTAACTGTTCGCATTTCTCTCTGGGCCTGCCTTTGATGTCTGATGATTCACGTTTGTTTGCCTCTTAAAGTTCCTCAGAAATCATATAAGACCGATCTGACCAGATTCTATTTGGGAGCAAATCAAAGTCATTGTAACCTCTTCTCAACTTGTTAAACTAAGGCCGCCAACCGCGTAGCCCACACACCAACCAAATCAGACCCAGGCCACTAATGAGAGTTGAAACAAGCCCAGTAGCCTTAATCCCTCCAGCCATCCAGACTGGCCCTCCAATCAACGCTCCAACTACCCGCCCTAAACCGGCTGCAGCGAAATAGCCCGACATCATGGTCGCCCGCGCACCTGGCAGCACCTCTGTACAAAGGGACATGGTTGTGACAATAGCAAATTCAACTGTAAATAAAACAACAAACAAAGCGGCCAAAGCCAGCGGGAGAGTGTGCCCCAACAAGGGTAACACCGCATAGCTCACCCCTGATAAGGCCAGACCAAGGATCACTGAACTTCTCAACCCCAACCGGTCGGCAAAAGAGGCGGTCAGGCCCTTCCCCAACAACTCGGCTCCGCCAATGATAGTTGTGGCCATTCCCAAGGCTACAATAGTCAAGCTAAAAGTTACTTCCAACCAGGGTCCATACACTACAAAAAAATTATCATTGGCAACGCTGATAAAAAATGCAAAACCTAGCACCCCCAGCGAAGTCCGTTTCCGGCTCAACCATCGCCAGGCACGTAATCCAAAGCCTGATCCAGATCGGCAATCAAATCATCTACATCCTCGATGCCAACAGAATAACGTACCAAGCTTTCCGGTATACCCATGGCCTCCCTCTCTTCGGGCGAACACTCCACGTGGCTGGTCATGGCCGGGGGGCCCACTATGGTTTCCACGGAACCCAGGTTGGCGGCCCGGTGGGCATACCGCAGGCGGGGCAAAAAGCTGCATACAGCCTCAAAGCCACCCTTGACCATGAAGCCGAGTACGCCTCCAAAAACTGTCATCTGGCGCTTGGCAATCTCGTGCTGGGGGTGGGTTTCCAGGCCCGGGTAGAAGACATGGGTAACAGCCTTGTGTGCTTGCAGGTGACGGGCGATCCTTAGCGCACTCGCGCTTTGCTGGTGGATCCGGAGTTGCAATGTTTTCATTCCTCGCAGTAATAGGTAAGCAGCCATCGGATCTAAGACGGCGCCAGTGATCTCACGGTAATGATAGATACGCTCGATCAATTCTGACTGGCCGCAGACTACTCCACCCAGCGCATCGGCATGGCCTCCAAGGAACTTTGTGGCGCTGTGTAAAACCAGGTCAGCACCCAATTCCAGCGGTTTCTGGGTAATGGGCGTGGCGAAGGTGTTGTCCACCGCTACCAGTGCCCCAACAGCGTGTGCGGCTTTTGTCAGCCGAGCTATGTCCACAACCTTCATCGTGGGATTAGTGGGGCTTTCCAGGTACAAGAGGTGGCAGCCGGGAGCAACAGCCTTTTCGATCGCCTCATGATCCGTCGTGTCACACAATGTTGCTTCGATCTGGAACCGGGGCAGGAATTCCGTGAACAGCTTGTAGGTTCCGCCATAGGTATCCTTGATCGAGACGATCCGATCTCCTGGGGAAAGTAACGTGAAGAGCGTATTGCTAACGGCCGCCATGCCGCTAGCAAAACTCGTAGCTGCCTCTGCGCCCTCCAATTTGCAAACTTTTTCCTCGAAAGCCTGCACCGTTGGATTCGTGTTCCGGCTATAAATGTGTCCGGACTCCTTACCCTGGCCGACTTTTAACCATTGATCCATGTCGTCATAGCCAAATGAAACGCTGTGTACAACAGGAACTTGAGTAGCGCGTTCCCAAAAGGGACCATTCTCACCAGCCCATACGGCCAAGGTTCCTGGTTTTGGATATTCGTGAATTTTCATGAGGTCTATCTCCTTTTTCAGGATTACTTCTTACTCTAAGGTCTTGGGGGCATATTAGAAGCTCATAGCTTGTTTGTAAGGGCATTTGATATCTCATCAAAGAATACTTTCACAACCTCCTTACCCTTATTTCTTGTAAGCCCTGGTTCGCTGCTTAGAGCCTCAATTAGCTCTGCCCTGGTCAATACCCTGCCCCCTGGGTGCTGATTTAATCATATCCATAAGCGATTTCATGGATAATGTCAAGGAATCCTGACCACTTACCGTTAAAATGGTTGCACAGAGCCGGAAACAGGCTTTATCTCAAAGAAAACCAGGATTGGTATGAAAGCATGGAGAAGCCCCGGAAGCCACAAAATATCACAGATATAAGGAAACATTCCCTGATCTTTGAGGTCTCTTTTCCCAAAGGGTACAGTGCAATTCTTTAGCATGCAGCAGAGGCCATGAGATAGATTGAAAATCTTTACGCTTAATCAAATAAAAAATTGGGTGAGGAACAAAATACCTCACCCCTGCGCATCGGATATCTCAGGCGGAAAAAGTATAGAATTGAAACAGTATACTAAAACTTTTTTGCCTTTCATTTTTGCACAATAGCTATATTTTTGGGAATATCTTATGTACAATATATGGACATTGGAACGTTCTGCATGAGTTGCCGCAATCTTTTGCCTGGGCCAGCAATGCTCAGAAAGCCTGTCATCCTATTGCCAAAATGGAGCTACCACCTTTATAATACCTAAGATAAAAGCATGTTCTAACCTTATGTTTTCCTTAATAAAGACGGTGATGACAAGGTTAAAGGGCTCGATAAAAGTTGGAAAAGAGCTTGCAAAAAGACCGGTATTGGTGTAAGACTTTTCCATGATTTTAGAATAACCGCTGTCAGAAACATGGTTAGAGCTGGGATATCGGGCATAATCACAGAGGCAACCTTCGGAAGTCCCCGTGCCCCCGTAGCTCAGGCGGATAGAGCAAGGGATTCCTAATCCCTGTGCCGGGTGTTCGAGTCACCCCGGGGGCATCCTTTACCATCAAGAGTTTGGCCGGTTTCTAAGAATACATAAGGCAATGCTGGTATCGGAAAGCGGTTATTCCATGACTTTCGCAGGACAGCGGTCAGGAAGTTAGAAGATTGCTGATAACCAAGCTAAATCCTTAGCCGAGGGTGCCATAGGTGAATACTTGACCCCATTTCTCATAAGGAGAGGTGGGGTTTTCTTTTTTTGAGTGAGGATGAAGTGAATAATCGAGAAGATAAAACCCAGAGCAGAAAAACCGTTACTGGTTTAATAGTTTTTTAGCTTTTTGGGTATGGTTCGCTTCCAATATTGATAAAAGGTTATTGCCGTAATTTAATAGTATAGGAAATCCCATTTTTAAGCCAATAAAAACTGGCCTAAAGCATGTGATGGTCATTTTTGTTCCTTTAACTTTAGGCACTTTAAACTTTAGGCACTTAACTTGAGATGTAACAATATATTAACGGAGAGCTTAAATGATTAACCATAAAACGTCCCGCAAGGAAAAGTCTGGGGATGATATTATTATACCCATTTTCATAAAGCTTGGAATTCTTGCAGTATTATTGATTTATTACCTTATACACAAAGACCCACTAGGCTTATGGGATAAAGTGTTAGGTTTTTGGGTTCTTGGATGGGGAATTGTAATACTTCCAGTGTGGATTGCTGAATTAAAAGATAAAATTAAAAATTACGAAATTAAGATACAAGAACTTGAAACTGAAGTAAAAGCTCTATCTAATCCTTTAAGCCTGGCCGCATTAGAAGAATGGCATTTATCACAAGAGCTGCAAGGTTGTTTAATTATCGCAAAGGATACAGAGCGCACTTACCTTGGAGCAATTGATTTCACAAGCTCTCATAGCGATTCAATATTCAATGAATACAGCATCTATAGCAGTGACTTTTCACCAAAATCAATATGGAATGAACTTGGTACGTTTGGCTCTGAATTTAGTTCATATTCTCCATTTAATGAATCAACCTCGACTCCACCGATACTAATAAAGAATAAAAGAATTATTGGCCATTTGAGCAAGAATCAATCTGTTCCAAATGCCGTGACTGTTGAACAATTATTATCACTATACAAGAGATTAAACAAATTTCCTTAACAGGTTAGTGGGAAAAAGTAAGGACAAAAATGGCAAGATTAACTCAAGAGTATATGGTTTAGAGATTGATTATTCGATTGTTATTTCAACAATATTTTTTGTTGACTTCAACAAAGTTTTTTTTTATAATACTAACTCATGGATAAAAAAGTCTTTTTCAATACTACGGTTTCAGAAAATCTTATCAAGGAGTTTAAAGTCCTGGCTGTACAGCAAGGTAAACGTCAAAATCAACTCCTTGAAGAAGCCATCCAGGACCTTCTCAATAAGTACGAAAGGGAAACCAATGAGCTAGAAGATGAAAAACTTCTCCAGAATATTTTAACCGAGGCAAGTAAGTTGGATATTGACCCGCTTGAGATAGTAAGAGAGCGATATAATGAGCAATACCCAAATACCATATTAATCGAAGCACTTGATAAGCTAATAGCTAATAAAAGGGAGATCTATTAAACATAACGTGTTCAGGTCAATATGAACATGCCACAGATTCAGTTTTCAAAAAGCACCCCATTTCCTTGTTGATTTATCGTCCGGACAGATAGTTGATCATATACCGGGTCATTTTCATCAATCAAGTTGTTGCCATCTTCATCATGCACAGAAAGTTCGGCAAAAGCGTTGCCTGTACGAGGTCCAAAAAGCTCATTTCCATTAATTATAATGCCCTCGTTATTTAGATCCAGCGCCAAAAAACCACTGCCTGGGCGGATCATTGGCAGATCTTCTTTAACTGAATCAAGATTAAAGGTAAACTTCATATTTCCAGGCACAGAGGCTTTGTAAGAGATCTGTACCGCCAGGCGACCTAAGTTCGCCCTTGCCAGGATATCTTAAGCTGGCTTTAAGGTTCAGGGAGAGATAAAAATGAAATATCCTGCGATCAAAACAGCGCTTCCGGGTCCAAAGGCCTCCAAGTGGATCAACACAGACCAGACCTATGTTTCTCCTTCATACACCCGAATTTATCCACTTGTGGTGAAAAAGGCCCAAGGTGTTTGGGTCCACGACGTGGATGACAATATGTTCTTAGATTTTACGGCAGGCATTGCCACTTGTGCTACAGGACATTGCCATCCCAAAGTGGTCCAGGCTATCAAAGAGCAGGCCGACCAGCTTTTGCATATGTCGGGAACCGACTTCTATTATGTACCTCAGATTGCTTTGGCAGAAAAACTGGCATCCTTGGCTCCAGGGGAAGGAGGCAAAAAGGTCTACTTCGGGAATTCAGGAGCAGAGGCCGTGGAAGCCGCTTTTAAACTAGCCCGCTGGCATACCAAAGGCGAATTGAACATCGCCTTCTTTGGGGCCTTCCATGGCCGGACAATGGGAGCCCTCTCGCTTACAGCAAGCAAAACGATCCAGAAAAAGCACTACTATCCTTTTGTGCCGGGAATTACGCACATTCCCTATGCCTATTGCTACCGGTGTCCTTACAATCTCCGCTATCCCCAATGCGGCCTGGAGTGTGTGCACTGGGTAGAGGATACGCTTTTCCGAACAGTGATGCCTCCAGAAGAGGTGGCTGCCATCTTTGTGGAGCCCATCCAGGGAGAAGGAGGCTATATAGTTCCACCGCCTGAGTTTCATAGGGAACTCTATAAGATTGCGAAAAAGTATAACATCCTCTATGTGGCAGACGAGGTTCAATCTGGCATGTGCCGCACCGGTAAAATGTTTGCGATGGAACACTTTGGAGTGGCTCCGGACATCATGGCCCTGGCCAAAGGAATTGCTTCGGGCATGCCCCTTGGGGCAATGGTAGCTCGGGCAGATATTATGGACTGGGAGGCGGGTTCTCATGCGTCGACCTTTGGGGGAAATCCGGTTTCCTGCCAGGCCGCTCTGGCTACCATTCAATTGCTTGAAGAAGAACTCATGGCGAATGCGGAAGCCCAGGGGGAACGCCTGATGAGGGGACTCCGGGAGTTGCAAAATTCCCATGAATGCATGGGCGATGTCCGCGGCAAGGGGCTGATGGTGGGCGTCGAATTGGTCAAAGACCGCGAGACTAAGGAACGGGCTCCGGAATGGCGTAGTGAAATTATCAAGAAGGCCTTTCAGAAGGGATTATTGCTCTTGGGATGCGGTGAAAACACCATCCGATTCTGCCCGGCGCTTACGGTGACAGAAGAAGAAATTGATTTGTGCCTGTCCATATTCGAGGAGGCTGTTCGGGAGATAGCAGGATGATCGTATGAAAATTGGTGATTCCGAAAGTGCCTGGAACTGCCTTCAAGGTGAGGCAATGAAAGAGGAGGCTGGGGATAATATAGGGGGGCCGCTATCCCAGAATCCCATATTCTCTGGCCAGCCTTTCATCGTAGCTGGCCCTTCTTGATGGACAGCTCTTTCGCGGGCAGAGTTGACAGCTATAAAATGGAATTTCCGAAGACTTTTCTTCAGCCTTACCCCGATGGAGGCTTCCACGTCTCCGAGGATTGAAAACAGCGGCCCTTGCTCTTCAATGGGCCAATCCTCCAAGGATCCTGGGCTCATATAGGACATTCCACCGAGGGCATATCTAAAACGGAATAGATCCTCTAGATATCTTCGAGCCGTGACCAGGGCTACATTTCCAATTGTATCGAGATAGTACTGTTTCAACAGATCATCGCATGCCCTGGCCTCCTCTTCCGGTTTATCGCCAATGGTGACGACATAGGGAAAAACCCGCCCCACATTATCCAAATTCTTCCGCAAGACCTTACTCTTCAAGCGAATCCCATCTATCACTATAGCATCTTCAAGCCTTGCCTCGATATAGCAAACCTTATAAACTGCCCTGGCTGAAATGAGGGGTTGGGCGGCCTCAACAAGGGTTTGAGCTTGACTCCAATCGCCACTCCTCTCCATGTGGAGCCTTCTCCTGATTTCGCCAAGATCCAGGCTCACGGGTATGCGGGAAACGGGGGACGGGGCTAAGTAAATAATTAAGTCAATGTGTTAATTTGATACCCTTTTC
>CAZMUW010000006.1:0-19351 GCA_964569645.1 uncultured Desulfobacteraceae bacterium
AAAAGGAGTTAAGCTCTTTGCTTACTTTGAATTTTCAAACTTTTAAAAAGGAAAAAATTTTGGTTATTTGAAAATAATTCGATTTTCCAAATGCGCCAATTATACCCATGGGCAGTATAGTTCCATTTCCTGACCGATAGATGGTCACTCGTTCACAAGAATCGCTCGCGAAATCGTAAAAATTCTTTCCTTACCCTGTAATCGCCTCGGTCGTAAAGGTCGGGGGATTTAGGATATGTTTCTTCACGGAGCAGGAATCGAGGACTCTGAGGATTGCTTTTCTATATTTTTCTGGGAATCCAACTGGCAAATAAATGCCAATTTTCACATTCGTATGCATTTTTCTTTTCTCATCCCATTCCGTTAGCAGAGATAGGCTCACGCCCTCATAGGAAATTTTACGGGCACTGCAAAATTCGATGATGTACTTCCCCACACAGAGCCCTAACGAAGCAAAAAAGAGATCTAAGGGCTCTATATCGCTTGTATCACCGTTGCTCCCCTCAAACCCTCCCACTGTTAGTGTAGTCCCTTTCAATTGTGCCTCAACTTTTTTCCCTTCAGGAAACACGATTTTCATTTCCATTGTGTATTTCCTCCTTATCATTACTATTTTAGGAAGGGGGATGGGGGACGGTCATGATACTATGCATCTCTTCATTCGTCCAGGCTTAATTGACTATCCTTGCAATTCAGACACTATTGCCACGGCGGGCTAACCGGGGTCACATTTTCGGATCAATCCGGATCTCTCAAAGCGGTTAGAGCCTGAAATGATTGCATTTTTTAATTTGCCCTGTGAGTCTATGGGAAAAACGCCGGCAGGCCGCGTGAAAACATTATTAGGGAAACTTGACTCTGTAAGAAGAAGCAAGGAACTCGGCTATGAAGTAGCAACTCAAGCCAGATTGACTTCCCATAAATTTATGGGAAGTGTTGAGAAAATCTTTAAAAATCTCCCTAAGCCTTTGGAATGGAGATCATGTTACCGCCATGAACTCCCGATTCTGATGGACATTTCTGAAGAGGTCCGGGAAGCATCGATTCAACCCCAATTAAGCGAAAAATGCTCAATTGGACGTTCATTGTTATACGTTATTCGTTATTTGAAAAGATATCATCTCGATTTTGATAATTCTATCCATGGTGAAAAAGGACTTTCCCCATAGATACCTGAAAACCAATAACCATCAACTAATAACAACCCAATTGAGTTTGAATCAATTGGGGTTAGACCCGGGCGTTAGAAAAACTAAAAGCAGCATCGGAACAAGAATTTCAAAGGGTTACAGCTCATGCTCAAAGGCCTCCCAATTCGGAAATGGGGCATGTTTGCGGTAGGTGAATCGGGCACGGGATCAGAACCTAAATTATCACTCTCAATAAACCGTAATGAGCTTATCTATTCACAAAAGATCATCCTATAAAATAAAGCTGCCCGAGATAGGGCGTATGGGTATTAGGAACTGATTTATATGGTTAAGCCTCCGTCTACGGCAATGACCTGCCCGGTTACATAGCTGGAGATATCAGAAGCCAGATAAATGACAGCCCCTACCATCTCCTCAGGCTGGGCTACGCGTCCCATTGGAGTTTCGCTTATAGTATTTTGCAGAATCTCCGGGTTATTCCAGAGAGCTTCACTGAAGAGAGTCTTGGTCAGTCCAGGGGCTATTGCATTGACCCGGATATTGTACTTACTCCATTCTTTTGCCATGACCTTAGTTGCCATAATTACTCCAGCTTTACTTATGGAATAAACAGGCAATATGCCAGGGGTAATCCCTTCCACCGAGGTAACATTAATAATCTTGCCCCCTCCTTGTTCCTTCATCATCTTCGCTACTGCTTGACCGAGAAAGAACAGCCCCTTCAGATTAAGGTCCATAATAGTGTCCCAGGCACGCTCCTCTATGTCCAGCGCAGGGTCCATGACAGGGTTAGTGGCAGCATTATTTACCAGGATATCAATCTTTCCAAACTCATCCTTGACCTTACTGACCAGATTGATTATTTGCTCCATTCTGGCAATATGCGCTGCCACCGCCAAGGACCTCTTCCCCAGTCTCCTTATCTCCTCAGCCACCTTCTCCAGGTCTGGAAGTTTCCGGCTGGCCACGACAACGTCTGCACCGGCCTGGGCAAGCCCAAGTGCCGAAGACCTCCCAATGCCACGGCTGCCGCCGGTTACCAGAGCCACTTTACCCTCTAAAGAGAAATCCATTTTGCCACCTCCTTAACAAGATTTGTAAGAAGCCCATTTTGCGTGCGGGCAGTATAGGATAAAGGCAGTTAAATGTCAATTGGAAGGGCATCTCACTCTATCGGCCCGTACCTCTGCCTCTACCCATTCTTTTCCCCCTTCCCGTGCCTCTAGCTCCGCCTTTTCCTCTAATATCGTCACCTTTTTGCCTCTGGTTCAACTCTCCTTGATCTATCTCAGTTTTGGCCTCTGCTACTATGCGGCGAAATGCCGAAGAAAGATAGGAAAAGAGGCTCAAAACAATGCCTGTGCCTGCTTCAACAAAGGCTTCTGTTTTATCCTTTCCTTCAGTCTTTGCTTGGGGCTTATGGTACTCTGTCTCAGCCCTTGCTTTTGCGCTTGTCTCTGCCTCTGCCTTAGCCTCAGTTTTTGCTTGCGGGGCTTTCTCTGGCTCTAGCGGTTTTCTTGAGGATAAAAGGGACTTCACCGTCTCATAGGCTTGGTTGATCTCCTTCAATCTCTCTTCAGCCTTTTGTTTTAGTCGGGGATTGTTAGAGAAACGATCCGGATGCCAGATATTGACTAAATCTTTATAAGCCTGTTTCGCTTTATCTATGGTAGCATCACGATCAAGCTCGAGAATGTCAAAACATCGCCGAATATCCATTCTTATCTTCCTTTACCTCCGGAAAAGGCAATGGCTCCATATCCTACCACCCGATCTCTATACCAGGCAATGTCTCCACTCTTTGATTATGGTCGCTGCTTATTAAAGTGCCTTGCAGAAGAACGGATCAATAAGACCCAAAATCACCCGCGAGCCAGGTAAAATTTAATCATCCAACTCATTTTCACCGCAAACCTTAGTAAACTACCTTTTAGGATGTCAAGGGAAAAAAGGGATGTTGAACCCATACAGTAACCTGGAAGCTGGTAAGGACGCTTTTAGAAAATAAATTAAAAAAAGTGCTTGACAATTCGTCTAAATTGGATTTGGTCAACAGCCCGTCATGGGCAAACCCTATTCGTAAGCTCCCCAAATTATGCGAAGATCCACCTAAGATAAAAACTTTATAATCTCAAGAATACCTAGAATTATCGGCACATGGGCCATGTAAAGAAAAAGGCTGTGTTGCCCGATCAGTGTTAGAAACTTCGCGGTAAAGGAATTACTGTGCCAGGACGAAACCCTAAGGACTTCGAAATAGCGTCCTGCGGTAATGCCTAATACCACTACCCCAAGCCATGGGAATAGGGGCTGAAAGTCAAAACTGAGAATTCGATATGTACCTAAGCCTGTCCAGTATAGGGCTGGATTATTAAATATTGGGTGAGAGTACCAGATGCCTATTGTGATTATCGCTATACCTATT
This sequence comes from uncultured Desulfobacteraceae bacterium, assembly GCA_964569645.1. Lineage (GTDB taxonomy): Bacteria > Desulfobacterota > DSM-4660 > Desulfatiglandales > B25-G16 > JABXJZ01. The sequence goes on from CAZMUW010000006.1 coordinate 3,577, forward strand.
AAAACATTCACATAGTTAAAACGCAGAAAAAGTAATCCAAGTACGCTGCAAACAGCAATTGAGTGAAGAACGCCAAAGGTTACGATAGCGTTTGGGTTAAGGAATAAACTGGCAGCGGTAACCACGCCAGCAAATACTATCAGTTTGGCCAGGCGGTAGATGTATTTTCGCGGTCGGATGGCGGGAGTATTCGCCAGATAAAGACTGACACCAACCAGGAAAAAAAAGGTTCCGGCGATTGACTTTTGAAACCCTTTCCAAAATAGGCTGTGTTGGATGTTAATATCCAGGTAGCCGTATAGCCTTGAAAAAACACAGACATGGTAAATTGCCATGGCGACAAAGGCTATACCACGAGCTGTGTCGATCAGTTGGTACCGATGTTGCCGGATAGATCTATCAAGAATAGACATTGGATCGAATAATCGAAAGACAAAAAGCCCCGAGTCAAGAGCAGGCCACATCTGGTTCCTGCGCCCTCTCTAAAATTCGGTACGTCGGGTTTCCCCCCAGAATACATTCTCTAGCTTATATTAGTCAGCCTTCATAAATCCTTCTGTGTTAATCATTGAGCCGCCAAACAATTACTATGCAGAAGAATTTTTGGTGGATTCCTTACGCTCCCGTTTATTAAGAAAGTACTGCTGTATTACAAGTTAAGTGCCTAAAGTTTAAAGTGCCTAAAGTGCCTAAAGTTAAAGGAACAAAAATGATCATCACATGCTTTGGGCCAGTTTTTATTGGTTTAAAAATGGGATTTCCTATACTATTTAATTAAAATCAAAGAACGGCACATAAACACCGAAGAGAAGACCGACATTCCATGCCCCCAGTTTATCATCTCGGTCCGGGTTCCAGTTGTAGCCGGGGGAATATCCAACGGTGACACCGGCATAAACCAGTGGTTTCCTTGTCCAGAAGTAGGCAAAGGTCAAACTGGGAGAGAAGGCATCCTGGAAGTCAGGGTCTTCGATCGTGTTCCCATTCTCATCGAAAGAAACATATTCGCCCAGGTCCAGAATGCCAAGCTCTATGTGGAATCCCTGGGCCTTGTCTCTGTCCTTTTCTATCTTGTTCTTACGGTAAACATCAATGCCGAAGCCGAGGGGCAAACTTAAGGGACCATGCAGTGCATACTTTTCTCCCTGATCGCCGTTCTCATCCTTTTCTTTATAATCGCCGGACCGACGTATGCGTGCACCACCAAACAATCGGAGTGAACCGCCAACCGAGATGACCGTTTCCCCGGCACGGTGCTTCCGGGAGGTCATTTCGTTGGCCAGTGACTTCAGAACAGCCTTTCGAGCCGCCTGGGCATCGGCCTGGGAGACACTGCCCTGTTTCTCACCAGCATACGTCACCCCATATTGGAAGATGCTGGTAAGAAGTTCGAGGGCACGCTTTCGGTTATTGAAACGCTCTTTCAGGTTTATCATATCATTTTGTTTCGTTTCGCCGATGTCGGCTCTGGTGATTTCTTTTCCAATGGCTGCTAAGGCAATATCAATCCCCCTGATAGCCGCTGTCATCAGCGTGTTGTTGTCTTTATCGAAAGCAGCCATAGTTGTCACCCGCAGAAGGCCAAGGTATTGAATGGCCTCGATCGGTCCCGTCACATCGATACGGGCAATATCGGGGCAGCCGCTAATCTCCTTGGTCGCAAAGAGGCAAGCAATATCAAACATGGCATCGATCGCGTGGCGCAAACGTTTTCTCGGGTCAGGCGGGACTCCTCTAACCTCTTTCGTAACGAGAGCAAGCTGAAGCTTGGATGCCAACATTTTCGCCGCTGTCTTCACCTCAATGCTCCAATCCGGATCGGAAATTCTTTCAACTTCGGCAAGAGTATCAATAAACTCAATACGCTTCTCCTCCTCTTTAGCCTGTTTCATGGCGCGTGCCATGGCGAGCATCGCGAGGGAGATGACTTTTTTTTGTTCATTGCTGTCAAAGGAATCACTCCTGATAACCATTTCCATGGCTTTCAAGCTCTCGTTGAGGAGATTTTCCACCACCACTTTCGAGGAAATGGACTCCATATCTTTGAGAGTGCCTGCAATGGTACGAACGACAATTTGCTTCAAGAGGACTTCGATGGACTCAAACTGCGCGTAGTCTCGTTGAATATAGTCAAGCATAACCTTTTTCAATTCCTCGAAGATTTCATTGCGAGTTATGCTGCTCCTTTTCTTTTTCTCGACCTCGGTGATCATTCTGTCCAGGGCCTTGATTAACGCATCCCTGACGAAATCTCGATCAAGCGCATTCGAGTGATTAAATAAAGCTTCATAGGCTGCCTCCCCCCTGATCGTCAGGTAATAGGTATCCAAAAATCCCCGGGCAATGCGGACAATTTCATACTTCGATGGACGGGTTCCATCTGCAAGCGAAAATTGTTGGGGTAGAGAATTTGTAAGGGGAATTTTAAAAGCAATCATGGCCTGTTTAAAAATGGGAGATAAATTCGCCTTCGACTTTAGTTTCGACACCGACTCTTCAATGAGGATATCTGCCAAATCCTCAACAAAAGCATTCCGGAGGCTCTCGGGAGAAACAAGGACATCCTGAACTCGCAGCCTGTCCAATTGCTCGCATGTCCGCTTGAAATTGAATCGCGACTCCTCATCGCATTTCAGGAAATCGAGGAGTTTCTCCTTCAACATTTCATAGCCCGCTTGCGTGGCCTCCTCAACCACGATCTCACCAAGGATCTGAACCGTATCTTTGGCTGCGGAAGTAAGAAAATCAGCGGAGTAGGCTTCATATTTAACGGCCTCCTTGAATCTTTTATCCGTAAGGATTTCTGCTTCTTTAAGTGTAAAGTGTTGATTGAATATTTCCCTGCGCTCTTTTGCCGCATCTGCAAGTGCATCTGAACAATTCAAGGCTCCTGCACAACAAAAGGCCAACCATAAACAACCCATGCGTTTCATCTTCAGAATCATCGTGACTTTCTCCATAAAGTTACGTTATACGGCAATTGTCTATTCAGAGCCTCTATCGCTCGATCGAGAGGTTCGAAAACCCCAATGCGGCCACCAACACAAATACCGATGCCTCCATATTCATCGTTTCCGTCGGGTTTTTCCTGAAAAAGAATCGTTCCCGAGTCTCCTTGTACCGTGACCGAGGTCTCTGTTTGGAGCACCTTTTCCACAATGAATTCGTCTCTGACATCCGAATAAAACACGGCTTTTTCGATGAAAGCCTCCTCTATCCGGACGCGACCCGAATAATCGTTTGTCGTGGGTAGATACACCTGGGCGGAGGTATTTTTGGCTGCATCCGAGGAGAGTGGCTCCCGGAGCGTCGGGCCCTCAAATGGCTCTTTGGCCATATCAACCCCATCATTGTTCAGGCAAACGAGGGCAGCATCTATACTATGACCAGGATTGGAGGGGTAGGAGTCCAACAGATTCGCCTCGAGATATCCAATGGGGTAAGGATCGTTTGAGACCTCCCATTCAGCCGCTACCTCAACCTCTGGCAGCTTGCCATCATTCCCGGGCGCTTGAAAAAGATGGCCGGAGGTAAGCAGGTGAGTTGGCCTGGAGTCATCTTTTGTCAGAATGCAGGCTACTCCTCCACCATATTGATAATCAACCACGATAGGAGCACCTGGATGCAAGCCCGAGAACTTGATCGGCCTGAGTGCATTGTTCACATACGGATATCCTTTCGCCACGATGTCAGGCAGGAAGAACAGATCCTTTCCCTTCCAAACCACATGCACGGGTTTTATCTCCGTCGCAGGGTCTTTGGTTTTCTGCGGAACAAAAACACGCAGTGACTTATACCCTATCTTCCGACCGCGGGCAAGCTTCGAGCCTATCCCAAAACCGTACACCCCAAAATCATTCCCGGGGGCATAAAGCTCCCGTGCACCCGCAAGCACCGCCTCCTGCAACTCCGGATCACCCGGAAGTCGTTTCCTATGGATAGGTTTCGCCGATGACATAGATCCATCCCCTGATCCGATTTTATCCGGGAGATCGCGTCCAGGTCTTTCTTGCGGCATGACCTGACCAAGGATAGTTATTTAAATCCTTCACGCCCTCCACAATCCCTCTCCTTAAGGGAGGGCATCAGCTTCATAGACAACCTATTTGATTTTCTTTTAATCTCAAGATAGGGATCATTATCACCACTTAAGAGCCTAACGATCCTGTGAATATCTCTCCCTACAGAGGGGGGAGTTTTACCAAAGGATTGATTGCTAAGACTGGAGAGAACTTCTCTTAAGATTCGTTCCCTAATTTTTTGATCATTGGTAGCCAGGCTTCCAGCCTCAAAGGCCTGCCTAACAAAGCAGGGAACACATGCTAATCCTATCTTCAATCTTGATGCCTTCTCCCGTAATTGTCAGTCAACTTCGGTAACGGTGATAGCATCCTTTTCACAGACCTCTGTACAGCTTTCGCACCCTATACATTCCTCTGCATTAACAGGCACCGACTTTTCATCCTGCATCTCAAAGACATCTACAGGGCAGGTTTCTATACAGTCCTCGCATCCTTCACATTTTTCTTTATCAACCTCTACCTTATACATATCTCATCTCCTTTTAAATTTGTTATATTTTTAAGAATCACTCGTAGAATCGTTTCACTCTTTTCCAAAAAAATGTCAAGATTTTTTTTAAAGGAGAAAATACAACATTTAAAATAAAAGGGCTAACTACTATTGAGAGATTTTCTATGGAAGTAATCAAAGATATTTTTAGCTACTGCCCGATTGATTTCTGGGACTTCCTCTAACTCTCTAATTTCTGCCTTGGCTATAGATTGAAGATCTCCCAGATATTTTAGCAATGCCTTTTTTCTTTTTGGCCCCACCCCGGGAACCCTATCCAGCTCGGATCCTGTTAACTTTTTCTTGCTCCTTTTCCGGTAATAACCGACTGCCCTTCTGTGCGTCTCATCCCTGAGGCTCATAATGAGACAAAGGACTGGATGATTGCGGGCAAGGATAAGAGGGTTTTTCCTGTTTGGAAGATATATCTTATCTATGTCCCCAGGGACTCCTTGATCAGCCTTTGCTATAGATATGACATCAGATGGGTTTTCAAGGCCAAGGACATCCATAGTTTTCAAGGCTACAGCCAGATGACCCTTTCCTCCATCTATAACAAAAAGGTCCGGTGGTTTGCCCTTTTTTAGCCTTCTCTTAACTACCTCTGCAATCATGGCATAGTCGTCTATTCCTTTTACCTCTTTTATTCTGTAATTTCGATAACCGGATTTTTGCGGTAACCCTTCAACAAAGGTAACCAAAGAAGCTACAGCAAGATCACCTTTCAGATTGGATATATCTATTCCTTCTATGTGTTCTGGTTTCCTTTTTAGATGTAATATGGATTTTGCTTCCTCAAGGATGACAGACTGGTCGCTTTTTTCTCTTTCTGATAGAATATTCTCGGCATTCACCACGGCCATATTGGCAAGCTTTTTCTTATCTCCCCTGGACGGAACTGAGATAGATACCTTTTTCCCGGCCTTCCCTGTCAGCCATTCGGAAATTAGCCGCTTATCATCTATTGTATCCGATAGGATTATATCAGGAGGGACAAATCCTTTATCCCTATAGTATTGTTTCAGGAAGGCCTCGAGTATTTCATGGGGACTTTCCCAGTCACAATTTATGGGATAGTTTCTGCTTCCAACCATGTAACCACTGCGCACAAAGAGAATCACTACCACCGCTTCTTTGCCATAGCGAGATAGACCGATAATATCTTGATCCTTCATTTCAGTGGAGACCACTGTCTGGTGTTCCACCGTTTTCTCTACAGCCCTGATTTGATCTCTCACCCTGGCGGCCTTTTCAAAATTAAGCACTCTTGAAGACTTCCGCATCATTTCCCTTAATTGTGAGATTAATTCCCTGTTGCGCCCCTCTAAAAATAACTTGACCTGGTCCACTATCTCCTGATAATCCTCTATGCTTACATCCAAACAACATGGGGATAGACATCTACCTAATTGATAATTCAGACAGGGCCTTGATCTCTTAGGGGTCTCCCTTGTTTTACATTTTCTTAAAGGAAAAATAGGGCCTATCAAGCGGAGGGTAGAACGTACTGCTGAAGCGGATGTGAAAGGACCGAAATAGAGAGCCCCGTCATTTTTTATCCTCCTTACAATAAGCAGGTGAGGATACCTGTTATTGATGTCCAGCTTAAGGAGGGGATAATTAGCATCATCCTTTAAAATTACATTGTATCTGGGCCGATACTTCTTTATAAGATTTCCCTCGAGTATCAAGGCCTCTTTTTCCGTGGCAGTTATGATATGCTCTATTGTATCGGCATTCGTTAGAATGAGAGATAGCTTGTAGGGATGATCCTTGCCCTTGCTGAAGTAAGAATGGATGCGTTTATTCAAGTTTTTGGCCTTGCCAATATAGAGTACTTTTCCAGGCCTATCTTTAAAGAGATAAACCCCTGGCTCTCGAGGGACGTTTTTTGTGGTATCACCGCTCAGCATTGTTCATTCTCATTTAAGAAGATAATGTCCGTTGTTGGTTTACTTTAAGGAGATCAAACATAATTACCAGATAGATTATTATATAGTATAATATTTTGAAATATCTGTGCCAAAAGAAATTTTCTTAGTATTTAAAGGAAAAATCAATTAAAACCTTAAACCCGAAATTTCAATCCGCGTAGGCGGACTTAGAAGCTATAATAAAAATGTCAGGAGATTCAAAGATGACGTTGAAACCAGAGAGGATAGATGACCTGAGGCCCGAACAATTTCAGAGGATCATGAAAAGATCCAGTGCAGACATCAGTTCAGTCTATGAAGAGGTGCGGGGAATTGTGTTGGATGTAAGAGACAATGGGGATCAGGTATCCCTCAATCATTACAAAAAATATAAACCCAACCTAACCCTCAAGGATCTGGAGGTTAGAAAGGAAGAGGTGGAAGAGGCCTACAAAAGTGTTGACTCAAAGGTGATTGATGCCCTCAAATTTGTCTCCGAGAACATAATCAAGTTCCATCGGGCCCAGATGGAGAGAGAGATGTGGATGATTGATATTGCCGATGGCATCCTGGCTGGGAGGATGACAACACCCTTAGAAAGAGTTGGCGCATACATCCCTGGCAGAAGGGCCGCTTATCCAAGCTCTATCTTGATGACAGTCTTACCTGCCAAGGTAGCCGGCGTGAAGGAAGTCATTGCCTGCACCCCTCCGGATGAGGGTATGGTTATAAATCCTTCTACCCTTGTGGCCGCAGACATAGCTGGCTCAACAAAGATCTTCAAAGTCGGTGGGCCGTGGGGAATTGCTTCGATGGCCTATGGCACCGAGATTATTCCCAAGGTAGATAAGATAGTTGGTCCTGGAAACAAATATGTTACCGCCGCAAAGATTATGGTCTTTGGAGAGGTAGGTATAGACTCCCCTGCCGGACCGAGTGAGGCAATGATCCTTGCCGATAAAACGGGGAAAGCAGATCTGATTACAATAGATCTACTATCTCAGGCAGAGCATGATCCGGATGCAGCAGCTGTCCTTGTGACAACTTCAGATGAGCTTGCATTGAGGGTCTCTGACAATATAAACAATTCAATCCCACAACTTCCTCGCAAGGAGATCGTTGCTTCATCCCTTAGCAGACATTCCTACATTCTGATTGCAAGGGATATGGAGCAGGCCATTGATTTTGTAAATGTGTATGCACCAGAACACCTGGAGATAATGACGGAAGACCCTTTTATTACCCTCCGGAAGATTAAAAATGCAGGCTCTATATTTATGGGACCATTTTCCCCTATACCTGTAGGTGATTATGCATCAGGGACCAATCATGTACTGCCCACAGGTCAGGCTGCACGGATGTTTTCGGGTTTATCTATTGACGATTTCTTAAAGAAACCAACCTTTCAGTATTTAAGCAAGGACGGGCTTTCCCATTTAAAAGAGGCGATAGTTACCTTGGCAGAAGCAGAAGGTTTTCCTCTTCACGCAAGGGCAATACTGGAGAGGTTTAAATAGTTGAAAGTTTAAAGTGCCTAAAGTTTAAGTACTTTTTTTATTGAACTATGGACATCCATTTAATAAATCATAAGCGTTCAGCTATAAACTTTTACCACTTTTTGTTTGTTAAGTTTGTTGTATTTACTGCCCACTGCTTACTTCTCCTCAATATCTCAATTTTTTGGGGATTCTCACTTTAACTTTAGGCACTTTAAACTTTAAGGGAGGTAGGATATGGCTAATATAAAAGGTTATGACATGCCTGATGAGCTTTACTATCATGAAGAGCACAGCTGGGCCAGGGTGGAAGATAACAGGGTCACTGTAGGCATGGACGATATCTTCCAAAAGGAGGCAGGCGATATAGTCTTTGTGGACCTCCCCGATGAGGAAGATGATTTTGAGCAGGGAGAGGTCTGCGGTAAGATTCAGTCAAGGAAATGGATCGGGAAGCTTTGCGCGCCTGTCTCCGGAGAGATTGTCGAGATAAATGAAGATTTAGAGGATGATACCAGTCTCATCAATCAGGATCCATACGGAAAGGGGTGGATCCTGGTGATTGAGCCGAGTGATCTGGAAAATGAGCTAAAGGATCTTATTCACGGGGATTCTGTGGTTGATTTTATCGATCGGGAGATAAAACGGACCGAGGAGGAAAGGACAAAGGCCTGATGCATTCATGGAGGCTCTTTAAAGATACGATAAATCCAGTTTCAACAGCCTTAGGTCTATCTATCGACGATACTCTCCCTCTATCTTTATCCAAGCATGGCTCTCCACCGATCCTTCACCTTTATATATTTAAGCCTTCGGCTATTGTTGGCAAATACCAGGATATAGTGGCTGCTCTAAGGCTTGATAGGTGTAGGGATAGGGGAATTGAATATAACCGCAGGGCCACTGGTGGTGGGACAGTGATAATGGGTCCAAGGGTGGTTGCCCTTGGCCTTGGCATTGACATCGACCAACCTGGACTGGGGAAAGGGATCGAAGAGGTATTTGGATCCCTGAGCGCTGTCTTGATAAGAGCATTGCGGGATCTGGGCATAGAGGCCGGGTTCAGGCCAAAAAATGATCTTGATGTAGGTGGTAAAAAGATCGCGGGCCTTTCTGCAGCGCTCGAGACAGAGAAGGCAATATTATTTCATGCAAGCTTGCTGGTTGATTTTGATATCCCCTTGATGTTGGACATTATGAATCAACCACCCTTAAAACTATATGATAAGGGTTATAGCTGTTTCAGCCAGAGGATAACCACCATTAAGGAGCAATTGGGCCATGATATCGACATAGGGCCTGTTATAGAGGCTATAGAAAGCGCCTTCAGCCAGAAATTTGGCGTTTCCTTTGAACAGGATGAACCTGACAGATGGGAGAAAAAGAGCATAAGAGATTTTATCAATACCAGGTATACTAACCCGGATTGGATTTTTTCCCATAAACATCCCAGATCAAGCATGGGCATGGGTGAGTTTAAAACACCTGGCGGACTCCTGGAGATATACCTATCTCTCGCAGGCGGCACTATTGAGCATATTGTTATCACCGGGGACTTTTTCTCTACCACGAAAGACATAAATCTTCTGGAGTCATCCCTGAAGTGGACCTCAGCCAAAAGAGAAAAGATTGAGGAACATCTCTCGGAGGTCTGGAGAGAAGATATGATCTATGGAGTTGATGTTCGTACCTTGACAGAGGCAATTTCAAAGGCCAAAGAAAATCTGGTAAATATTTAAAAAGTGCCTAAAATGCCTAAAGCTAAAAAGGTAACTTCTCAAAAAGTTCGCGTATTAATGGCTGGATTCCCGCCTTCGCGGGAATGACGATTGAGTGTAAGTTTCTGTCATTCCTGCGAAAGCAGGAATCTATAGGCCTACGGTTCTAAACTCTTAACTTTAAACTTTATCTCACTTTAGTTCACTTGCTTTGGTAACAAAAAAAGATATGCTTAATAGGGAAGAAAGTCAGAGCCCTGATTATGCAAGGATAAGCAGTGCAACGGCTATATCCTTTGGTCTAAGTAAAGGCCGCTTTTACAGATGGGCAAAGAATAGATGCGCAAATCTTCTTGTTCATTACAAGGAGGGATGTGCAGCCAATTGTGCATACTGTGGCCTGGCTAAAAGAAGGGCAGGCCCCTATGGCCAGAAAAGCTTTATTATGGTACAATGGCCTTTATTCTCTATGGATGCTATTATTGAGGCCATCACTGATGGTCCTAACTATGTGAGACGGGCCTGCATTTCCATGATCACTAATGGCAGGTGTCCAGGGGATACAATCGCCATGACTGAACGACTTAAAAAAGAGACCAGGATCCCGATCTCCATTCTTATAAGCCCAACCGTCTTGAAGGTTGACGATCTTAAAGCGATGAAGGAAAGTGGTGCGGATAAGATTGGTGTAGCTATTGATCTGGCTACCCCGGAGCTTTTTGATCTATACCGGGGGAAGGGTGTGTCAGGGTCTCATACATGGCGGAGATACTGGCAGATGGTGGCCCATGGTATTGAGATCTTTGGTAAAAGGAATGTTGGAATCCATCTCATGGTGGGCATGGGTGAGACTGAAGAGGAGATGGCCTCTATTATGGAAAGGTCGTGGAATATAGGGGCTGTAAGCCACCTCTTTTCCTTTTTTGCTGAACCCGGCTCCGGATTGGAGAACAGGAAACAGCCATCCTGGCCATCCTATTTGAGAGCCCAGCTTGCACGCTATCTAATGGAAGAGAGGTCTATCTCGGCATCCAACATGGCCTTTGATAAGGACGGGCATATTATAGATTTTGGCCTGTCAAAAGATGATATAGTGGAAGTCATCAACCTGGGTATCCCCTTTATGACCGGTGGCTGCCTGGATGAGAATGGAGAGGTTGCCTGTAACAGGCCTTTTGGTAACTGTCTGCCAGGCGAAAAACAATGGAATTATCCCTACTCCCCTAATGAAGAGGAATTGGACCTAATCCAAAGTCACATCTTTAAAATAGGTCCGGATTGAACGTTACTCTAATTTGTATAATTCTTTTGACACAGCATGCCAATAGTGTTACTAAATAGAACTTAGGGGCTTCGCCCCAATTGGAGTATTGGAGTAGTGGAGAACTGGAGTGATGGTGTTAAAGGAATAAGAACCAGTACTCCACCACTCCACCACTCCATGTAGGCAGAACAGATTATCTGCTATGAAAAATAATATAATTTCAATAAGTTGTAGAATTTCTGAGACATTATGGGCCGTTAGCTCAGTCAGGTAGAGCAGCGGACTTTTAATCCGTTGGTCGCGCGTTCGATTCGCGCACGGCCCATCAATAAAATAAAGGACTTAGGCGATCTTTCTTAGGTCCTTTTCTTTTTTATGAAACTCCGTGTGATAATCTTGTTTTAGTACCGATGCCAAAAGAACCAAGGCTTTCTCTTATTCCGATTAGCATAGCGCCGGGAAAGAATATGGTATAGCTTGTCAGGCATTGGTACCTTCCCGGGCATTAGGTATCCACCTCTTTTCTTACGCATATAAAGGCCGACATATGGTGCTACTCAAGATCTGATCCTAAATTCCCTTATGTCAATTCCCAAGAGTCAAGGGTATATTTGATAATCACACTTGTGAAAAGAAAATCTCTATCATTTTTCTCTTGCTTTTTCTTCTCAAGAACACTATAATTGCATCCAAAGAAAATCGGGGAAGAAGGAAAATGAAAATATATCAACCGCAACACATAAGTTACTCAACACATATTAACGATAATTGTTTATGGATTCTCTCCGGGGATGGTAGAGAGCCTATGAGGTGATTTTATCTACTTTAAGCATGAAACAAGACCCTTTCAGCTTTCATGCTGAAAGGGTCTTTTAGTTTTTAGAGGATGAAAGAGACAAAAATGACAATGTATCTAAACCATAGATCGACAGGAAGGCCAGGTTACTATTATCAATATAGTTTCATACCGGATAATAGTATACCCTCCTGCACCAATATTTTCTGGAGATTTGAACGCTCATTTTTACCGAAGGGGGGAGAGCCTATGAGGTGAGATTATCTTTCAGTATGTTTATTAAAGCCCCTTTCGGCATCTAAACCTGCTGAAAGGGGCTTTTTTATGGCCAATTTTGAGCCGTTAGCTTAGTTGGCAGAGCAACAGACTTTTAATCCGGAGGTCATTGGTTCAAATCCAATACGGCTCACCATAAATAACTATCGAAAAGGGGGCTTATCTTCGCTCGGTGTACATTCATTTAATTACCAGGGTGACAGCTGGAATAATTAAAGAATTACACTCGGCAGGTAAGTTATGGTGGGGGTAGCTTAACGGGTAGAGCGCCAGATTGTGGCTCTGGACAGTGACGGTTCAACTCCGTCCCCTCACCCCAAGCAGGTAGTAGAAGATATTTGTAGTTCTGTAGCTCAATGGTAGAGCGCATGGCTTATAACCGTGTGACCCAGGTTCGAATCCTGGCAGAACTACCAGAGGAGAAGTGTGCCATTAATCTGCGGAGGGGTTGACCCCAGTGGGGCGGGTAGAAGTACGCCTTGCACCCGTGAGCTAGCGGTCTGGGCTGCGTGGTTTTCAGCCACGTTATCATCGGTTCGAATCCGATCGGGTGCACCAAGATTTGAATTGTTTTCATCTCGGGATGTGGTCCAGCCTGGAAGGACGCGTGCTTTGGGAGCACGAAGACGCTGGTTCAAATCCAGCCATCCCGACCACTTAAGATTTACCGGGAAGTAGCTTAATCAGGCAAAGCTTACGGCTGTTAACCGTGAGGATGTGGGTTCGATTCCCGCCTTCCCAGCCAAATTATTGGGTGAGATGGCCGAGTGGGTAAGGCAGCAGTTCGGATCCCTCTCTCACCGCCATGATAGGGGCGTAGGCCAATGGCAAGCCGAAAGACTTTGACTCTTTTGATAGTGGTTCGATTCCACTCGCCCCTGCCATAAAGAATGATACTTGGATAAGGATGTGAGGGCTTTGGGTCAGTGATGGAAATGGCATACATCTGGTGCTTAAACTACCAGGCCTTAAAGGATTGAGGGTTTGGAACCAGGGGGTTTTAATAAAATGAGCGCTTCCTGCATTCTTCTAAATGGTGACTACACATTCCTTTGCCTGATCGGCTGGAGAAAGGCAATGAAACTTACTCTGGCTGAAAAGGTAAAGGTAGTAAAGTATTCTGATAGGGTAATAAAAAGTGTCGATAAGGTCTTCAAAGCTCCGGCGGTTCTTGTTTTAATAAAAGTGGTAAGAGCCGTTTATAGAGGCAAAGTGCCGTTTAGCAGGAAAAATGTTCTGATCCGCGATCACTTTACCTGCGCATACTGCGGTAAATCGAATAAGAGTCTTACCATAGACCATGTGATCCCAAGGTTAAAGGGGGGTAAAACCGATTTTGATAACTGTGTAGCATGCTGTAAAGATTGTAATATTAAAAAGGGGTCCGGAACGCCAAGAGAAGCAGGAATGCATCTGGTAAATCGTCCTTATCAGCCGACGATATCCGAGTTTATCAGAATCAGACTCAAGCAGTCGGGCGTATATAAATTTCTTGTCGAAATTGGCATTTATTAGCTGATTTTACCGGGCGGTTGTCGATTGCCCGGTGTATTTCATAAGTCCGCTTACGTCAATTCGATTCTGGCCCCCTGCACTATTTTCTTTTTTGCGGGGCAGTAGCATAAATGGCTAATGCAACGGACTCCAAATCCGGAGATTGGGGGTTCGAGTCCTCCCTGCCCTGCCAAATACCCCTGTAGCTCAGCGGAAATAGAGCACCAGATTACGGATCTGGGTGGCGGGAGTTCGAATCTCTCCAGGGGTGCCATACTTTGCCCCTGTAGCTGAAATGGATCAGCAAGAGTCCTCTAAACTCTGTGATGCACGTTCGACTCGTGCCAGGGGCTCCATAAAGTAGCCTATTTCGTGTTTAAGTTGAAAGTTTAAATTAACAATACTGCATCTGACTTCGGGTCTGTCTCCTCATAGTGATAATGTCTTTTGAAGCCATTTCTTAAAAACAATATCCTGAATCAGATAACTTCCGTTTTTTACAATAATCTCTTTTTTTATAAGACTTGACAGGGCCTTTGTAACTAAAGAGCCGGTTTTTAGGCTAACCGATTTTAAAGAGTCAGCGTTAAAAAGGTTGGATCCGTTATTCAGCATGATCAGTTTTAAGGTTTTCTTTTGATTAATACTTAAGGTTTCCCATAATACGGTGTGTTCCAGACTCCTCTTTTCTATGATTGCATTTTCTACCTTATTGATAATTTCAGGGGAGAATCCTTTTTTCCCCGGTTCCTCCCAGAGGTGAAAAAGGAAGTTCTGGATATACATTGGATGGTTTTCAAATCTTGTTACAATTTCTTCTATTAATTCAGTAGAGAGATGAACATTATTCCTGCTGAATAGATTCTGAACCCAGGGGATGTAATGTTTTGTTTCTATTTTGTCTAAAGGAAAACTCTCTGCCAATTTATAAAATGCACGGTTATTTGAGTTAAACATTTCGGTTATCAGGTGCTGCTGACTACCTGAAAAAATATAACAGATATTTGAGTGCTGCTGAATAAACGAGCGTAATCTTTTTTCAAAACCGTCTTCTGTATAATTGGCAACCTCCTGGAATTCATCAAAAGCAATAACCAGTTCACGTTTTTGGGAGTATTTTGAAAGAATATTCATCAGCTCTTCCAGAATTATTTTCTCATTAACTGCTTCAAAGGAAGGTGAAACTGAAGTGGCTCCTGTTGCTGAATCTATACTTAGATTGAGCTTGATATTTTTTAGGGCTTTGCTGACTGATTTAAGGAGCCTTTCAAAATTTGATTCCAGTTGATTCAAGCCCTGAAAAGTTCTGATGATAAAATCCTTTTCAGATATCGTTCCATACAACTCGACATGCATAGTGCCGATATTGAGACTTTTTTCCTTGATCTCACGAAAAGCTTGCCGAATCAATGAGCTTTTTCCGTATCTTCTATGGGAATATAAGAGTACATTCTGAGACCCTTTTATATATCTAAGCAGTTCGGACAGTTCTTTCGTGCGGTTGCAAAATGACTCCCCGGTAACATAGTTGCTATAGGCAAATGGATTTTTCATATTTTACCCCACGGATTAATCTATTTGGTGTATTATTCTTTACACCATTATAATTATACCCTTTGATGTAATAACTAATACATATTATATGTAATGTCAAGTATTGAAAAGTGAAAAAAAGTGAGTGGCATCCCTGAGGCTTATGCTATCTCAATGTCCGGAAGTTCAAAGGAATAGAATAAGATGGGGGTTTAGAGCGGGACCTCCAGCAGCACATCGCCATCAGACTTGCGGATTATCAGGCGACGTACATTGCCTTCCTTAACAAGCTCTTTGACACGGCCAACAAGTTGATCGCCAGCGATTTCGATTTCTTCTATCCAACCGTGTTTTTCCTTCTTCGGATCATCGTCCATTTCCCTTGCTCCTTATCTTAATGGAAATTATTCCCATTTGCTCGGTATTTGACACCTGGTCTCTGTCCCAAGGCCCAAATTGTCCTCTTTACCTGTCCCTTTTTCAAAGATTCACTTGCAAGGACAGGCGTGCCAATCAATTCTTGCAGGGTTACGATCTACAGTGTTTTTATATGTCAATTTGGGATAACCTAAAGTAATAACCGCATAAATCCAATTCGTTATCTAACATATCCAATGGGTTGATGAAATACCTTTTTCCTTTCTTACATCAAAGGTAGCAGTTCAGCCACTAAGGCACTAAGTCACGAAGGAAAGACATGAATTTCAAAATCT
>CAZMUW010000007.1:0-18633 GCA_964569645.1 uncultured Desulfobacteraceae bacterium
ATAGACCAGTACGCCATTTTTCCAGAACCCATTATTCCATTATTCCATTATTCCAGTTGGGGCGCTAAGTTCAATAATATAGCTCTAATACCTTTATGTCAAGGGATTTTGCAAGTTATTTAACATTTTTCATCTCTGACTCTCATTTAGCCACTTTAGAATACAGGCCATATCCATTGGAGGAGGGGCCTCAAATTCTACATATCTCATTGAATCAGGATGAACAAATCCCAATAATTCGGCATGGAGCATCTGCCTTTTTACTAATGTAAAGGCCTCTTTAATTATCGAAGATTGTTGCTTCCACCATCTTTTTCCGTATCCATACAAAATATCACCTACTACCGGATAACCCATATATGCCATATGAACTCTTATCTGATGAGTTCTACCAGTAGAGGGGCTTATTCTCAAGAGTGAAAAATCAAGAGAAAATATAGATGTGACCTCCCATTCGGTCATGGCTATTCTACCCTCTAAAAGAGAGATGCGCATCTCTTTTCGTTTTACCGGGTGCCTGCTGATAGGTAAATCTACAATTCCCTTCTCTTTCCCTACATTGCCATGGACAAGGGCCAGATATCTTTTCTTTACCTCTCTACTTTTGAATTGTCGGGTGAGGAAATTGTGGGCCCGATCACTTTTAGCTACTACCATCACGCCTGAGGTATCTTTATCAAGCCTATGAACAATCCCCGGCCTTATTGGACCGCTAAAAGAAGAGAGATTGGTACATTTACGGAGAAGGCCATGTACCAAAGTTCCTGAATAATGGCCGGCAGAAGGATGAACAACCAGACCTGGAGGTTTGTTAACTACCAAGATCGAGTTATCTTCGTAAAGAATATCGAACTCTATATTCTCAGATGCCTCTAAAGGGCCTGATGGGGACAAGAATGAAATCTTTATCCTGTCGCCAGGTTTTAGCTGATAACTAGGCTTTTTTCTCTCACCATTAACTGTTACTTCACCGATCTTAATTAGGTTCTGGATCCTGGCCCTGGGTAAATCCACATCCTTTTTATTAGAAAGAAATTTATCAAGCCTTACATCTATATCTGCTGATGATTGATGAAAGGTAAAAGTTTTCTCCACGGTGTTTACCCTGTTAGAAAGAAAGTTACGCCATTTATGACAGAAATAACCAATAAGCTTGAGTCAGTTTTAAAGCCTGTTTTAAGCTTTCTAACAGGGTTTACCTCAATTTTCTTTTACCGTGGGTCCTGCTCTTTATCCGCAGCCTGTACAAAGATATTCGATTGAATATCTTTTTCCACATCTTCTTCATTCATGTTCTTAGCAAGGGAGATCTCCTTTACAAGCAAACTTCGGGCTGTATCCAACATCTTTCTTTCTCCAAAGGATAGCTCTTTATCCTGCTGTATTGTACTTAAATCGCGATAGACTTCTGCAACCTCAAAGACAGAGCCGCTCTTAATTTTATCCATGTAATCTCTATAACGTCTGTTCCAGCTCTGATTATCATCTACAGATGTATCCCTCTTTTTAAGTATGGAGTAAACCTTTGATACCTCGTTCTGGTTTATTATCTGTCTTAATCCAACATTTGCAGCGTTTGACGATGGGATCATGATAATCATATTGTTTTCAAGTATTCTCATGATAAAAAAATTTTCCTGGCAACCTGAAATTTTTCTATTCTCAATTCTTTCAATAACCCCAACACCATGTGCTGGATACACTGCCATATCCCCTACCTTAAACATGGTTACCTCCTTTTTACTTAAATAGTTAGATATTCAATCGGGAAAACTCTTTATTTCCTAAATTAGGCAAGCTTTGTTGAGAACCAGGATATTCTTATCTTAAAAAAAAGCCAATCACAGGTAGTATCGGTGCCATTACAAGGGATACAACCGACATCAATTTGATCAAGATATTCATTGCTGGTCCAGAGGTATCCTTGAAGGGATCACCTACGGTATCACCAACCACTGCAGCCTTATGGTTATCACTGCCCTTGCCTCCCAAGTTACCTGATTCTATGTATTTTTTGGCATTATCCCAGGCACCGCCTCCATTGGCCATAAAAAGTGCAAGAAATGCGCCCATAACCGTAGCTCCGATAAGCATTCCGCCCAAGGTCTCCTTTCCCAGGAGGAAACCTACTGCCACAGGGGTAAGAACAGCAACCAGACCTGGTCCCACCATCCTCCTGAGGGCTGCCCCGGTTGCGATGGACACACAGGTTGCCGAATCCGGCTTAACTCCTTCTTTTCCCTCAAGAAGCCCGGGGATCTCCCTAAACTGACGCCGTATCTCTTCCACAATAGAAAAGGCGGCCTTACCCACTGAGGTCATTGTCATGGCTGCACAAAGCATGGGCACAATACCGCCAACAAAAATACCTATTACTACCATGGGGTTTTTAAGATCTATTATCTCTAGACCCGCTGCCTGGGTATATGCAACAAACAGGGCCAGTGCAGTCAATGCAGCAGAACCTATGGCAAAGCCTTTACCTATAGCAGCAGTAGTGTTGCCAAGGGCATCAAGGCCATCGGTGATCTTTCTGGTTTCAGGGCCAAGGCCTGACATCTCTGATATACCTCCAGCATTGTCTGCTATCGGTCCATATGCATCCACGGTCATAGTGGCACCGACCGTTGCCAGCATTCCCACCGCAGAAAGGCCAACACCGTAAATCCCTGCGGTCTTAAATCCAATAAATGTGGCCGCACAGATACCGAGTATGGGGAGATATGTAGATTGCATGCCTACAGCAAGGCCAGCAATGACTACGGTAGCAGGGCCGGTAACCGATTGACGAGCAATACGCCTGATCGGGGGTCCAGAGGTATAATACTCGGCCAAAAGGCCGATTGCGATGCCGCAGAGAAGACCGGAAAAGATGGCCCAGAATGCTCCCCAGGGCATGCCGATGGAATTTGTAATGATAGCAGTCAAGATTACGAAAACACCGGCTGCCACAAAGGTTGTATACCTGAGGGCACCGGCCGGGTTTCCAGCCTGAAAGATCTTGATAGAGAAAACGCCCACGAAGGAGCTTATTAACCCTGCCATGACAACAAGGATGGGCATGGCCATATACTTTAACTTCACTTCTACCGGGGATAACCCTTTTAGAATGGGAAATTGATCAAGAAACCCAGGCGTAATAGATAATGTGGCTGCAATTGCGATGGTGGCAATTACAGAGCCAACATAGGATTCAAATATGTCCGCCCCCATCCCGGCAATATCACCCACATTGTCACCCACATTGTCTGCAATAACTCCGGGATTTCGAGGGTCATCCTCAGGAATGCCAGCCTCTATCTTTCCTACGAGATCTGCCCCCACATCTGCGGCCTTTGTGAATACACCACCACCAACCCTCGCAAATAGAGCAATTGAGCTTGCTCCCATAGCAAAGCCATTAATATATTGGGCGGTTTTCGGGTCACCTCCATAATACCAGAACCAGAAACCAAGCCCAAGGAGACCGAGACCGGCTACGGAAAGGCCCATTACTGAGCCGGAAAAGTAAGAGATGTTAAGGGCCTTAGCCTGCCCATATTTATTAGCGGCATCTGCTGTTCGCGAATTACCTCTGGTAGCAGCACTCATGCCCGAGAATCCGGCTAACATAGAGCAAAATGCTCCAGTCACAAAGGCAATAGCCGTTCTCCAGGATATACTATATCCAAGAATAAGAAAAACAATGGCTATAAAAAACAATAGAACTGAATATTCTTTCTTCAAAAAGGCCATGGCACCAGAATGGATCATATCCTCCAGATCCTTCATTACCTGGCTTCCATTGGGATGTCTTTTGACATAAAGAAATATGAAGTAAGCAATTATCAGACCCAGGATCCCCAAATAAGGCGCATAAACAGTTAAACCTTGCATTACCCTTCTACCTCCTCTTTCCTCATTGTCAAAGAATTGAACTTATTCATTGCCACCTCCACTCCATCCAAAATGAATGATTCAATGGCCTCAACTACTACGTGAAGTACATCCTTGATTGCTTTTTGTTGATCGTCATACACAGGGCTCAAGACAAAATCCTCAATTGGCTCATTATATCTTGGGCGCCCTATTCCGATCTTGATCCTGTTGAATCCATTTGTTCCAAGATGATAGATTACAGACTTTACCCCATGATGACCTCCTGCCCCTCCTCCACGGACAATCTTTATGCAACCTATATCTAAATCAATGTCATCATGAACAACCATTATATCTCTGGCCTCTGGTTTGTGATATTCTACCAAATACTTAACCGCAAGACCGGATCTATTCATAAAGGTTTGTGGACAGGCCAACACTAT
The DNA here is from genome assembly GCA_964569645.1 of uncultured Desulfobacteraceae bacterium. Classification (GTDB taxonomy): domain Bacteria; phylum Desulfobacterota; class DSM-4660; order Desulfatiglandales; family B25-G16; genus JABXJZ01. Next base: position 4,302 of record CAZMUW010000007.1, read on the forward strand.
CTTCTCATTATGGTAATTCGTGCTTGCGCTTAAGGCTTGAAAGCGTTGATCAGATAAATGAAGGCCTAATTCTGTACATAAAAGACCAACCGCCTTAAATCCAAGGTTATGTCTACTGTTTTTGTATTCAATACCTGGATTACCGAGGCCTGCTATCAGGTATATGCCTTTAAGATTTCTCTTCGCCTTCTATTTCCTCACCTTCAGTTTCCTCTTCCCCTACCTCTTCTTCCTCGGCGGCTGTAATCGGGGCAACCACAGTGATAATGGTGAGACTCGCATCTTCTGTTGATTTCAACCCCGGAGGAAAATTAATATCCCCTATATGAAGTGACTGTCCAATATCAAGGCCAGATACATCAATATCTATTTTTTCTACCAGATCTTTTGGCATACACAATACCCTTAACTCCCTCCGAGGATGCTCTAAAATACCCCCCTTGCTTACCCCTATTGGTGTATTTATCAGATAAACAGGAATATTTATCTCTATTTCTTTTTCCATGGCTATCTCGTAAAGATCTACATGGAGGTAATCCCTTGTAACCGGATCCTTCTGTATCTCTTTTATCATGACTTTTTTGGATTGACCTTTTTCACCGGAGTCTATCCTTAGATCAAATATTATATTTTCAGCAGATTTCCCTTTGATCATCTTTTTGAGCTGCACATAATCTATGGAAAGTATGATGGGGTTTGCCTTCGGCCCATAAAATATGGCGGGAAGCTTGCCCTCGCTTCTTAGCTTTCGGGCCGGACCTTTACCTGTTTCGGTTCTTATTGTAGTGTTTAATTGCATAGTATCCATATATTAACTCCAATAACTCATCTGATTTACAACTGTGAATTTAGTTCGCTCCGCTCACAATTGGAATAATTACCTTTAATTTCAATAAGTTGTACAATTTCAGAGACGTTTAATTAGTTTTATTCGTTACATTGGTTTTAAAATTAAATAATCAAACCAATAGAACCAGGCTATTCATACAAACAGGGAACTGACAGATTTTGAAAGGTATACTCTCTTTATGGCCTCTCCCAGGATCCCTGCCACGGAAATAACCTTAATCTTGGAACACTCAGAGACCTTTTGATTTAATGGAATTGTATTTGTTATTACAAGTGACTCTATAGGCGATTCCTCTATTCTTTTTGGAGCATTACCAGAGAGGACTGGATGGGTGCAGCAGGCGTAAACGTGTGCTGCCCCATATTGGATTAATGCCTGAGCAGCCTGAATCATCGTCCCAGCTGTATCAACCATGTCATCAAGAATAACGGCTGTTTTTCCTTTTACATCCCCAATTATGTTCATGGCCTCGGCAGCATTAGGTTCCTCTCTCCTCTTATCTATTATAGCCAAAGATGCATTAAGCCTCTTGGCAAAGGCCCGTGCTCTCTCCACACCACCAGCATCAGGGGAAATTATTGATAGATTGTTATTAAAGTGCTTCCGAATGTAGTTCAGGAGAATAGGTGTTGCGAATATATTGTCCACAGGAATATTGAAGTATCCCTGGATCTGCCCGGCATGAAGATCAACTGAGATTACCCGATTCACCCCAGCTATAGTTATCAGGTCAGCTACAAGCTTTGCACTTATAGGAACCCGTGGCTTGACCTTCTTATCCTGCCTGGCGTACCCATAGTAAGGGATTACAGCTGTTATGCTCCTGGCAGAGGCCCTTTTGAGTGCATCTGTGATGATCAAGAGCTGCATTAGGTTATCATTAACCGGGCTACATGTGGACTGAATGATAAAGGTGTCTCTCCCTCTTACATTTTCATCGATTTCAACCCGAATCTCTCCATCACTAAAGGTTTTGTTTACTATTTCCCCAGGAGTGATATTGAGATAATCACACACCTCTTTTGTCAGGTTTACGTTGGATGTACCACCAAATAGCTTCAAACTATCAATTAGCTCATCCATAGAATCTTCTCTTTTTCTCCGCTAACCTAAAAATAATCCTATTGTTTTTGGCTGGGGTGGGAGGATTCGAACCTCCGAATGCGGGCTCCAAAGGCCCGTGTCTTACCGCTTGACGACACCCCAATAGGTCGCTTCGCTCCATTGCAAAGTTCAAATTGCAAATATCAAATCTAAATTAAAATTTGATCCATTTTTATCCCATTTTGCATTTTCCAATTTGCACTTTTCATTTTGCAATGAGCAATGGTCTCTACCTTAACCCTTTAACTACAAATACATCTCCTTCATTATGTAATCCAATAATCTTCCCGGCTTCATAGGCCTTTCTAGATGAGTCAAAAAGACCAAAGATGCTTGGGCCACTACCAGTCATCAATGCACCAAGAGCACCTAACTTTATTAAGGAATCCTTGATTGAACAAAGAAAGGGATACTTTCCAAGGGTAACACCTTCAAGATCATTGGAAAGTAGCTCTGGGATATTGAAAATGGCTTTTTCAGAGAGATTCACTATACTCTGGATCTCTTTATTTGTCAACTGTAATTTGACCCTTTTATAGGCCCATGCTGTTGAGACCATAAGGTTCGGACTAACAATAACATACCAAAATGAAGGAAAACTTTTCATTGGTTGGAGTATTTCTCCTATCCCCCTGGCTATAGACGGCCTCTGTAGGAGAAAGAATGGAACATCTGCGCCTAAAGAAAGGGCAAGTCTTTCAAGATCTCCACTTGAGAGAGAGTTTCCCCAAAGCTGGTTTAGTCCTTTCAATGTTGCTGCGGCATCACTGCTGCCACCACCCAGACCAGAAGAGACAGGTATCTTTTTGATTGCTGTGATCTTGGCCCCTTTCCTGATTCCGGTTTTTTTAAAAAAAGAGACAGCCGCCCTGTTAACCAGATTATTTTGGCCTTTGGGCAGTTCCCTGCCACTCCAATAAACCTTTAATCCCCTTTCTAGCTTACTTATCTTTAGCTTATCATAGAGAGCCACAGGAACTAAGACAGAAACTAACTCGTGATACCCATCAACCCTCTGTCCAGTAATCTTTAGTAGCAGATTTAGCTTGGCTGGGGCCAACATTTCAATAATGGCCTGATTGGGGAAATAGGAGCTCGATTTCTTATTTGTGGGTGTGGATGGCATTATTATTTGCTTGCTTCAACAAAACGCATGCGGAGATCGTAGAGAAGATGGTCCAGAAGTTTTTCCTCTTCCTGGGTAAGATTGCCCTTGGTTTTGTCTTTGAGTAGGGTGATAATATCAATCGATTGTTTAGCTAATCCCAAGTCCTTCTTTTTTGCTCCCGACTGCAGATCTGAAATTTCACCAAGGTGAAGGAGGGTTGAAGAACTCAGTGAGAGAAGGAAGGAGGAAAAATTGACTTCTGGAAAGGGAGCAGCACCCTTCTTCTTCTCCCTGTCCTTGTCTTCTTCCCTCTTAGCCTTTCCAAATTCTTCCTTTACCTTTCCCTGACTATCAAAAGCTCTTTTATCCTTAACAGTAAATCCTGGACCCTGTATTTCTTCCTCAGACATTTCTTCCTCCGTACTCTATAAGGTTTCTACTGAACTCAGTGCCCTTCGGACCAGATTCTGAATGCTAGATACTGGATGAATGAATCCAGTCTGTGTCTTCATCGAGCATCAAGTCCCGCCGGGATATCCAGTATCGTTTTGGTATACATAGCCCATCCCATTGCCTCAGAATCATTAGGGGAAAAAGACCGATCTTGAATACTATTTTCTAATACCTATTTCACTAACCTGATTTACCAATGTAACAGAATTTAGCTATATAGTGCAAGAGAAAATCTTTATCCATCCCTTCTCTTGCATTGTGCATAAATTAGTATAAATTAGTAAAGAGGCCTATAACTGAAATTTGGAAACTCAATAGTCAAGGATATCCGGAAGCCTTTGCGATAAAAGTTTTTTAGAGCAGCAGGGTTGGCAGGCCGTTTATGTTGATCACCAGGGCATCAACAAGGATTTGCTCAAGGTAAAGTTGGAATGGGGAGAGATTGAGAGTATTTTTTATATTGACAAATAATTAAAAATATGCATTGTAGTAAATTTGATGGCTTTAGAATACTAAAGTCGTCAAGATAGAATTTTATAGGTATAAAGGAGGGAGAAATGAAGAGAATTATTATTGAGGTGTCATCAAGTGGGGTATTACCATATAAAACCTGGATTCAGGATTATACAGTCGGTCCGTTAAAGTCAGCAATGAATGCAACAAGATGTTATTCTAAGGATGAGGTTAAAAAAACTGTAGATAAATTCCTGGATTTTTGGCCAGAAATTTTTAATCCCAAAGAGCCGGAAGAAAAAATAGAAGAAAAAAAAGTATAAACCGAGAAACCAAAAAAAGGATGGAAAGAGGAATTGCCGGGATTGATTAAGTGTCAATTTAATGGGCATGCCAAATGGTGTGCACTTTTGCGACATAGAAATAATCAAATAATATCAACTGCCTCGAACGCCCTTTTTTTCTGTCTATCGTCTGATTTTCGAAAAATAGCCTCTAGATTCTTCTGATTTGGAACGAAACCCAACAAAAAATGATTGTTTTGTCGAGGGGACCCATCGAAAATAGCCCTCAAATTATTTTCGAAACAGTCTATTTTGTCCTACATCCAAACAATAGGATAAACCTCATGTCGATTTTCATTGGAAAAGGCACATTTCGCCATATCATTGATACTCTTTTCATGAGGGAAAAAAATTACGTCCGATTTCTCACCTATTCCTGGAAGACGCCCCGAGCTGCCATTGGCAAACGCAGGTTAGATTTGATAAATGGAAATGCCTCGCCGCAATTCGGAAGAACTTAACAATCCACTCCTTCAGGGCTTGTTTTGCCACTTCGTTGCATCATCCCCTGCTTGTCGCCCCTGCGATGGGCCACTGCGCCGCACAACAAAGTGCTATATCGGGGATAATATGTTTGCAATCCGAGAAGCAATCCAAAAGACGCTTCGTTAGAACTAAACCAATCCATTCATCCTGTTCAGAGGGGAAGGATCGCAGGGATGCCGTTGCCAAGTGGTACCCTCTATTCTTATTGTAAGATAAGGATCAGGAGAAATCGCCTTGACATGTCATATCTTTTTAGTTAACTTCAAGATAAAATCTATGGTTATACTTGGTTTTACCGCATGCATAAAAACCTTGTGTATCGAGGGATAAGCAAGAAAATAAGGCTACCTGGAATTCGGTTTTTTTGGGACCTATCCATTTGCCCATAGCTCAGGCAAATTGACTCATACATTACCAATCATCCGTTATCCCGCTGTAAAGATTTCCATGCCGTTAACTATGATTTTAAGAGTCATAAGGGATTAGTGCCTGGTATAGAATAGATGTTAATAAGGTTAATCAAGTTCCATCAGGGAAGGAAAAGAGCATGAGAGTTACCAAAAAGGGAGTTTGAGGAAAGGACTATCTATTAAGTCATTATTGTTATATGAAAAGACGGTTTAGCAAACAAATAACTATAGGTGGGGTAAAGATAGGCGATGGGGCTCCAGTAGTGGTACAGTCCATGACCAGTACCCCAACTCAGGATGTAGCTGCCACGGTAAAACAGATAGACCGCCTGACCGCTGCTGGTTGTGAGCTTGTTCGCCTGGCGGTGCCAGATATGAAGGCCGCCTCTGCCCTTAGAGAGATAAAATCTCAGGTATCTCTCCCGATTATTGCCGATATTCATTTTGACTACAGGCTCGCCTTGGCAGCTATAGAGAACGGTGCTGATGGGCTAAGATTGAATCCAGGCAATATTGGTGGAAGGAAAAAAATTCAGGAGATTGTTGCTGCTGCTCGATATCAAGCCATTCCTATAAGGATTGGGGTTAACTCCGGCTCTCTTAACAAGGCTATTCTGAGAAAGTATGGTCACCCCACACCGGATGCTATGGTAGAGAGCGCCATGAGCCATGTAAGGATCTTGGAGGATTTAGATTTCCATCTCATTAAGGTCTCCCTGAAATCATCAGATGTCTTGCAAATGATATCGGCATATAGGCTTATGAGCGAGAAGGTTGACTATCCCTTACATTTAGGTGTAACAGAGGCCGGGAGCCTCATATCAGGGACCGTTAAGAACTCCTTAGGGATAGGGCTCTTGCTATCAGAGGGCATAGGAGATACAATAAGGGTTTCTCTAACCCATGATCCGGTTGATGAGGTTAAGATCGCATATAAAATTTTAAAGGCCCTGGGTCTGAGGCAGAGGGGAGTGGAAATTATATCTTGCCCTACGTGTGGAAGGTGTCAAATAGATCTTTTCACATTGGTAGAAAAGATTGAAAATGCCTTGAATCAGATTACGACTCCTCTTAATGTAGCTATTATGGGATGTGTTGTAAATGGGCCTGGAGAGGCAAAAGAGGCTGACATTGGCATTGCCGGCGGACAGGGCCAAGGCACATTGTTTAGGAAGGGTAGATTGATTAGAAAAGTGCCTGAGTTAGATCTGGCCAGGGTACTCATTGAAGAAGTCAAAAAGATGGTCAACTAATGAATATTTTCGATTGATTATTTTATATCTTCCATTCTCGATTTTCATTCGTCAATATTCAATCCTCAATTTTAGATTATGGCATCTCTTTCAAGGCGACATTCACAATTCTTTACCCCTACTCTCAAAGAGATACCGGCCGAGGCTGAGATCATAAGTCACCAATTAATGCTCAGGGCTGGAATGATCAGAAAGCTGGCAGCAGGAATCTATACCTATCTTCCTTTTGGTCTGAGGGCCATCAAGAAGGTGGAAAACATCGTCAGGGAAGAGATGGATAGGGCTGGCGCCATTGAAGTCTTGCTTCCAGGGGTACAGCCAGCTGATCTATGGATGGAGAGCGGTCGATGGGATCATTATGGACCAGAGCTCTTAAGGTTCAGGGATCGACACAACAGGGAATCGTGCTTGGGCCCAACCCATGAGGAGGTAATTACTGACCTGGTGCGAAGGGAGGTTCATTCATACAAACAACTTCCCATTAACCTGTATCAGGTCCAGACAAAGTTCAGGGATGAAATAAGGCCGAGATTTGGAGTCATGAGGGCCCGGGAATTCATTATGAAGGATGCCTATAGCTTTGATATTGATGAAGAGGGGGCAAGTAAGAGTTATGAGAGGATGTATGTGGCATACGAGGCTATTTTTAGAAGGTGTGGCCTGAAATTCCGGGCGGTCGAGGCTGATACAGGGTCTATCGGTGGAAGTTTTTCTCATGAATTTATGGTTCTATCAAATAGTGGTGAAGACGATATTGTAAGCTGTCAGAATTGCCCGTATGCCTCCAACCTGGAGAAGGTGGAGGTACTGGCAAGGGAGGATGATTCCAGCAATACCGAGAGAGAAAAAGGATTACGTGTCGTAGATACACCGGGAATTAAAACCATAGATAAAGTAGCTGAGTTTTTGTCCGTGAGGCCCGAGAAATTGGTCAAGACCCTTATCTATCAAACTGAGCATGGTCCAATAGCAGCTTTAATAAGGGGAGATCATGAGCTGAATGAAACCAAACTAAGCAATGTCCTCAACGTTCAAGAGCTTACTATGGCAGATCCGGAAACTGTATTTGATGTAACTGGTGCCCCGATGGGCTTCGCAGGAGCCATTGGTCTAAAGATTAGGAAAGTGGCTGATTTTGCCCTTAAGGAGATGAAGAATATGGTAATGGGGGCAAACCAGGAGGACAGGCATATCCTCAATGTAAATGAAGGGAGGGATTTTCAGGTGGAGAAATATGCAGATCTGAGGATGATAACCTCCTCCGATCCATGCCCCAGGTGCGGTGGTGAATTACTGTTTGGTAAGGGAATAGAGGTTGGCCATATCTTTAAATTAGGTACCAAATACAGCAAGGCCCTCAAGGCCAATTTTCTGGATAGGAATGGCCAGGAAACTCCCATTATTATGGGATGTTATGGTATAGGTATCGAACGAACAGTTGCTGCTGCAATAGAGCAGAGTCACGACGAGAATGGTATTATCTTTCCTGTATCTATTTGCCCCTTTGAAGTAACGATTCTGCCCCTTGAAGTGCATGGAAGCCATGTCAGAGAAGTGGCTGAAAATTTATACCAGCATCTAAGTGATTTGGGAGTGACGGTCTTTCTCGATGACAGGGATGAAAGACCGGGTTTCAAACTCAAGGATGCTGATCTTCTTGGCATACCTGTGAGGGTCACGGTCAGTTTAAGAACACTTAAGAAAGATGCTGTCGAGATCAAGTTACGCTCCAAGCCAGATCTCAGACTAATACCTGCAAGCAATGCCCCTAAAGCGGTAAAGGAGGTTGTCCAGGGCCTCTATGATTCGCTTAAATGACATAACATCAGAGATCCTTTCTTATCATCCTGCCGCAGAGATAGGCATCATTGAAAAGGCATATGTCTACTCAGCCAAGGTTCACAAGGAGCAGGTTCGTTTATCAGGAGAACCATACCTTTCTCACCCCCTGGAAGTTGCCGGAATTCTTGCCAGGATGAAGACGGACGAAGTAAGTATTGCCTCTGGCCTTCTCCATGACACCGTTGAGGATACATTAGCTGAACTAACAGACATTGAATATCTATTCGGCAAGGAGGTGGCAACCATAGTAGATGGTGTTACCAAGATCAGCAAGATACAGTTCTTGAGCAAGGAGGAACAGCAGGCGGAGAACATAAGAAAGATGATTCTTGCCATGGCTACTGATATCAGGGTCCTTCTGGTTAAATTGGCAGATCGATTGCATAATATGCAGACCCTTGGTTTCCACCCCCCTGAAAAGCAGGAAGTAATTGCAAAGGAAACCCTTGACATTTATGCACCTCTTGCTGCAAGGATGGGTATTTTCTGGCTAAAGGCAACCCTGGAGGATCTCTCCCTTTTTTATCTTGAGCCAAAAAACTACGATGATATAAGGTTAGGGATTGCCCAGAGGCGAGAGGGGCAAGAGAGATTTATCAGGGAGATAAAGGAGATTTTATCCAAGAGACTGAGTGAGGCCAGTATAAAGGCCACGATAAAGGGAAGACATAAGCATTTTTTTAGTATCTATCAAAAGATGATGGATCAGGATCTGAATATAGATCAGATTTTTGATGTCCTGGCCTTCAGGGTAATAGTGAATTCGGTAAAAAAGTGCTATGAGGTCTTAGGTCTGATCCATTCCATGTGGAAACCAGTGGCAGGCCATTTTAAGGATTATATCTCTCTTCCCAAGGCCAATATGTATCAGTCTTTGCACACCACAGTAATCACACCTGTGGGAGAGAGAATGGAGATACAGATAAGAACATGGGATATGAACAGAATTGCCGAAGAGGGAATCGCCGCTCACTGGAGGTACAAAGAGGGAAATGGGTCGGGAAAAGAGACAGACAGGCAATATGCATGGATGAGGCAGTTGTTAGAATGGCAGGAAAGCCTGACTGATCCAAAGGAATTCTTAGAAACAGTCAGGCTGGATCTTTTTAGCGGCGAGGTCTATGTCTTTACGCCCAAAGGCGAGATCAAGGAATTTCCCAGGGGAGCAACCCCGGTTGATTTTGCCTACAGTATCCACTCAGAGGTAGGAGATCGATGTATGGGTGCTAAGGTAAACGAGAGAATAGTCCCTTTGGACTATCAGCTTAGAAATGGAGATATGGTTCAGATTATTACCTCCAAAAATCATAAGCCCAGCAAAGATTGGCTCAATTTTGTAAAGACGTCCACGGCCAGAACCAGGATCAGACAATGGATAAAAAGAGAGGAGAGAGAAGGGAGTATACCTATTGGAAGGGATATCCTGGAAAAAGAGCTCAAGAAAGTTAACCTTAGTTTATCCAGGCTGATCAGCAACGAGCAGATTTTAGATGTGGTCCATAGATTCTCACTGAAGAATGTGGATGATCTACTGGCCGGTGTCGGCTATGGCAAAATCTCAGCAAAGCAGGTCTTAAACCGGCTCATCCCCCCCTTAGAGATAAAAGAGGATAGGTCAGAGGGCCTTGTCCAGAAAATAGTTCACAGGATTAAAAGAAAAAAGGCAGAAACCGGGATCAAGGTTAAGGGGATGGGTGATATGCTCATTAGATTTGGAAATTGCTGTCAACCACTACCAGGAGAACCGGTTATCGGTTTTATTACCAGGGGAAGGGGGGTCACCATTCACGCAAAAGATTGCCGGCATACTAGAGACATTGACCCAGATCGATTAGTGGAGGTAGAATGGGAACCTTCGGAAGATGTGAATTATTTAGCAAGATTGAAGGTTACCAACATCTCTAAAAAGGGCATGCTGGCCAATATAAGTGCTATATTTGCCCAGAGCGAGGCTAATATTGTAGATGCAGATGTCCAGACAACGGTTGATAAAAAGGGGATATCTACCTTTACCATTGAGGTTTCTGATTATAATCAACTGAGAGATATCATATCAAAGATAAAAAAGATTAAGGAGGTCTTAAAGGTAGAACGGATTTGAAAAAACAGTAGGCGGTATGGAGTATGCAGTATGAAGCAGGGAGAGGCTCAATACAAAGTCCTTACTGCTTACTGCCTACTGCTTCCTTGTCTGCCAACCCGGATCTTAGACACCTTGTGCAGACCTTCATTTTCAAGAATATCTCTTGCTATTTTCATACCCTGATTTTTTTCCTGTCGGAACTCGAAATTGTTTTTTTGAGTGAAATCCCCACCCTTTAGTGCGAATAGAACAGATCAAATCCAGCAATACGGCTGGAAATGTGGAGCTATTCCTCCTTGGGGTGACAATCACTGCATCTGGCGGTAGGCTCTGCCTTCTTGCCCTAAGCTGGCAATGTCTTGTGGCAACCCTCGCAATTCTTGTGAAGCACTCTCTTTCCATCCAATAGGTCCAATCTGGACTTTGAAATAAATGGCTATCTCCAGTAATTACTCTTGGCCTCCTCTATATGGCGAATTTCTTGCGACATATTATTATGAATGATATAATTGACAGCGATTCGCAATCATGCATTGATGACAAAGAGATAGATTCTGTCAAAAGGAAGATTAGATGATAACATGGTCTTGGAAATCTACGGTGGGACTTACGAAACAGGTGCTCTGGAACCTGGGGCTAATTACCTTAGGAAGTGTGCTTTGTGCAGTGGCTATCAATGGGATCCTGATTCCCCACGAATTTTTTTCCGGAGGATTTACCGGGGTAGCCCTGGTCATCCATTACCTGGTCCCCTCCTTATCGGTAGGGGTGCTTTATTTCATTCTCAATATACCCCTTTATGTCCTGGGCTGGATGTTCGTGGGGCGCCGCTTTTTTCTTTACAGCATCGCAGGATTGTTTATCTTCTCCGCTGCCTTGGCATGGCCTTATGTTCCGTTACCAGTCTATGACAAGATCCCGAGCGCAATTCTGGCTGGGATCATCACAGGGATAGGGTCAGGGATCATTTTGAGGTCTTTAGGCTCAGCAGGGGGCCTGGATATACTCTCGATTATCCTTATGAAACGTTTCTCCATCCGCCTGGGCTCTAGCATCCTTGCCTTCAACGCCCTCGTGCTGGCAGCGGGGGCTGTGTTGTTCTCTCCAGAGATGGCTATCTATACCCTCGTCTATTTATATGTAAACTCCTCCATGGTCAATCTGGTGGTTTCGGGCCTGAGCCAGAGAAAGGCTGTCTACATTATCTCACCTCAATGGGAGAAGATATCCCGGGATATTCAGGATAAAATCCAACGAGGCGTAACAATTATTAGAGGGCGGGGAGGATACACAGGAGCAGACGAGCAAATCCTCTATACGGTGATCACCTTCCGGGAGCTAGCCCCACTCAAGCGACTGATCAGCGACATTTACCATGATGCATTTGTGGTAGTTACAGACACCCTGGAGGTAATGGGACAACGCATTGGGAACCAGCCACACTGGTGAATTTCTATTGGGGATGCGTGAACCTGGCGCGGCGATCAGACTTTTTCCTTCTCTTTCTGATCCCAAACCTGGATCAGGTAATCCTTGTAATCCTCAAAGACCTGGGCCTGCTCCTCAACCACCTCCTCAGCCTCACGCCTTACATAAGGGGCGATCAGTAGATAAGGGTTGGCCAAAAGCCTTCCTGTTCCCGACAATTCACCTAATAATCTATCTGCCTCTGAAAGAAGACGGATAAGAGACGTATCGTAACTGATAGCGGGAGGCAGAGGGTGAGGTATAAAGGCCCAATAACCAGCTGGGATTTTAACGCATCGCCCTGCCCATGAGCTTTCAAAGTCTTCAGGGTTCAATCAAATAACCTCTTTTATTAGAATCCTGCAGTAAGCTTTTCATTATTGCACAATATGCGATTAACCTGCAATTAAAAAATCTTTGTTGTCAAATCCTGCAATAAGCCACTATCATATTTCAGGATACAGAAAGGTATGACAATGCCTCTGTTCCCCGAAAGGCAAGAACATAAAAGACAAAACCTAAGGCGTTGAACTATAATTCTTGTGCCTAAATAGTGCAATAAAAACGGGGTGAGGCATCTTTTTCCCTTTAACTGCATTCATCCCTTTTTAAAGGGTGGGTTGTGGTGGGATAATGCCTGGGGATGTCTGACAATCTCTTAACCCTATGCAAGAGCCTGCTAAGGCCGTGCTCGGCCTCGCCATTGGTGGCACCGGCACGGCTTTTTTCTTTTTGGCGATTATATAAGGTGGACTATGAGATGACCAGAGATGTCCCATGTCAAGGCCTGGTACTCTGACCCCTCACATTTTTCCGAACAAGCATTTACAATTTCAACAAAGCTTCCCTAAAACCGTGAAGAACACTATCTTCTGGTAGTTCATCTTCCAAAAGCCAATGAAGCCATTCATCAAAGATCAGCATTGCTTCATCACTCAAGCAGTGATCTGCCCATTCGTAGGCGTCATGATGCCTTCCGATTGGCTGTATGTGATCAAGCCTGAGAATAGATTCACGAACAGTGTTGGTCAGGGGAAGTATATCCCATACGTAATGAGGATACTCACACCTTTTTACCCTTTCAACAAACTCATCACTGAAACCAGACCGCTTGTCCCCTTCAGCAGCTCCATAGTAAGGAGCAACTAATATCGTCGGGGCAGTTTGCCATTTTGGTTTTCCAATTCGCAATTCTCTGGGAATATCTGGACCACCAGCGCTAATTACCAGAACCGGGCGTTTTTTTGCTCGATACACTGTACGTATTTCGCCTTCGTAATCTGGAAGGGCAGCAACGGGGAGTTTGTAAGTTGGAGAGGGCTGGGCAATTCGGAGAGGCGCTAGAGTATAATCAGCCCGTGAATGATCCGTCGGATCCGTTCTTCCTTTCGGAATAAGAGTCATCGGGACTTGATGAACGTGAGGAACAAAAGCTTTTATTAACCGACCTCTCCGAATCTCCCGAGTTTCATCAATTGACCACCATGATGAAACGTACGCTTGTATAGATTCTTCAGGGTACATCAGAGTCGGTCCTTGATGGCGACTTCCATACACCCTTGGAAAAGTATACTTGACCTTCTTGGGATTCTACAGGTTTGCCAGCAAGTCTGTCGAGCCATTCTTGGCCTTCAAAAAAAACTCCATCATACCGTGGTGGAGTATAGGCAGGAGCCTTCCTCTTGTCAGCCAATTTTTCAGACAGGCTAGCCTGTAATTTCTCTCTAAGGTTTTTTATAACTGCCTTTCTACCTTTCTGGTTTTTCATAGAAAATGGTCGAGCGTCTGGTGAAGCACGTTTAATGCTTTCTGTTTCAACTTGATTTTCTTTTGATTCTGGTTGATCAAAACAAAGGAGTTCTCCAGGAGCACCTCGGAGCATTGGAAATGTTGTGTAAACATAGTGAAGCAATCCCGATGTATCATCGCCAAACTCGTGGACTGCTCGCTTTATAGCACCAGCAACTTCAAAAGGAAGTTCTTTATCTAATTCGTTGAATAAGTCATCATCTACCAATATCCATCGAAAAAAGTCATGCTCATATTTAGGACTACTTATTTTTCTTTCTGAAGCGCCAACTTCTTGAATAACTGGATTAATCCGTTTATATACTTCAACAGACCACGGGCCAAAATAATGGAACTGCCAAGGGGTACCAGTGTAAGTTGAACCCTCGTGCTTTTCCGAGTAAGCTAAATCGGCCAAATAGACATATTTGACTAAATGAATAGGGCCAACTTCTCTGTTACCACGGTCTTCCTGACCAGCTACTGCCAGAGCATATTTGAGAAGGTTGTCAACTCTATTTGAATCCATGCGTCTTTACCAATCCTATATAGGAATCGCAATGATTGAACAGGTTAAATTCGTTAAACTTTTGCCACCGCTACCCTCTCATTACTTTCTAGTAGTCCATGAATTATAATTTCAGAACTCCTGACCTCTGGTAAATAAATGTTTGATTTTACTTGACATGGG